>JAAYLU010000015.1 GCA_012521675.1 Synergistaceae bacterium
CGGCGGAACTGGTCCGCGAGACGAAGAGGCGGGGCGGAAGGGTGATCGCATCCGGCACGACGGTGGCGCGCACGCTGGAATCGATGGCAATCCCCGGGGACGTAATCCGGTCCGGGAAGATGGAGACAGGGCTCTTTATCTATCCGGGCTACGAGTTCGTCCTCACGGACTGCCTGCTGACCAACTTCCATCTTCCCAGAAGCTCCCTGCTGATGCTGGTCTCGGCGTTCGCGGGCCGCGATGTCATCAAGAGAGCCTATGAGACGGCGGTCGATATGAGATATCGTTTCTTCTCTTTCGGCGACGCCATGTTCATCCATTGATCCGGACCAGGAGGTGTATGAGATGTGGTACTGGGAGTGCTTCACACCCCACCCCCCGATCATCATTCCCCAGGTGGGCGGAGGTAGGGAGCAGGAGGCCTCGGACACGATCGAGGGCATGAAAAAGCTCTCCGAGCTGACCGGCCGAAATGCTCCGGACAACCTGCTTGTCCTTTCCCCTCACGCGGACTTCGCAGGTGGACTGACCCTGTCGCTCGCGGAGCGATATTCAGGCGACTTCTCCAGGTTTATGGCCCCCTCGGTTCGGCTGAGTTACGATGGTGCCCCGGAGGAGGGGGAGCAGATGGCCGACTTCCTTAACGACGACTTTCACATAGTCGCGAGGAGATACGGAGAGTGCCCGCTCGACCACGGCAGCCTGGTGCCTCTTTTCTTTCTAAAGGGCTCGCCAAGGCTGGTCGTGGCGAATCCGATAGGGCTTTCGCCGGCGGAGGCCTTCAGCCTGGGACAGGCGCTGGCGGAGACGAGACCCGGTGGGAGCTGGGGGCTCCTTGCGAGCGGCGACCTGTCGCACAGGGTGATCCCAGGCGCCCCGGCGGGCTACTCTCCGTTCGGTGAAAAGTTCGACGGGATGATAGTCGAGGCATTCGAGAACAACGACCCAGGCGACCTGCTCTCATTGGGAATGCGCGAGATAGGCGAGGCGGGGGAGTGCGGTCTTCGCTCGGCCCTTGTTTTTCTCGGGCTTGGAGCGAACAGGAGTATAAGAAACCTGTCTTACGAGGCGCCCTTCGGCGTGGGTTATGCCACGGCTTTCGCGTCCTTGCACGCCGCGCCATCCCTGGCACGCACCGTGATCGAGGAGGGGGTGCGTTTCGGCCGAAAGAACGCCCTCGACGCGGCCTCGAAGTTCGCCTCTTTCCCGGAGCTTAAAGAGGAGGCCGCCTGTTTCGTCACTCTGAAAACACATTCCGATGCGGATGTCGATGGCAGCCTGAGGGGCTGCATCGGCACCATCCTTCCGTCCTGCGCCACCCTGCTGGAGGAGATAGCGGAGAACGCCCTCTCCGCCGCGACGCGAGACCCCAGGTTTCCCCCTGTAAGAGTCGAAGAGCTGGATAGTATAAGCGTCTCAGTGGACATACTCTCCCGCCCTGAGAGGGTCGCCGGAACGGAATCGCTGGACCCGGGGATATTTGGAGTGGTCGTGGAGAAGGACGGGCTCAGAGGGGTGTTGCTGCCGAACCTCGACGGCGTGGACAGAGTGGAGCAGCAGCTTTCGATAGCCGCACAAAAAGCCGGTATCCACTCCCTCGACGACGCGAGGATATCCAGGTTTTCCGTGCACAGAATTGCGGAGGAGGAGAGATGGCGTTAGCCGGTCCGTTGCATCTACACCAGGGGCATGACGCGAGGTGGTGGCGCTTTGAAGGAGAGTCCGCCCGATGCGTTCTGTGTCCGCACGCCTGCCTGCTCTCGCCCGGAGAGAACGGGCGCTGCGGCGTCCGAATCCACCTGGAGGGCAGGGGCCTGGTCTCCACCAACTACGGAAAGCTCGCCTCCCTCGCGGTGGATCCTATAGAAAAAAAACCACTGTACCACTGGAAACCGGGCACTTCGACACTCTCCCTCGGCTCCGTGGGCTGTAACATGAGGTGCCCCTTCTGCCAGAACTGGACACTCGCCGAATGCTCCCCGTCGGTCTCTCTTCACGAGACGGCCCCCGACGCCCCCGCGGAGCTGGCGGCAATGCACCGCGCCTCGTCCGTCGCTTTCACCTACAACGAGCCGCTCACCTGGCTCGAGTTCATCCTGGACACCTGTCTCCACCTCGAGGAAAGGGAGATCCCGGCTGTGCTTGTCAGCAACGGGATGATAAACGGCGCGCCCCTGAAGGAGCTCCTACCGTACCTGTCGGCGGCGAACATCGACCTAAAGGCCTTCACTTCAGACGCCTACCGTTTCATGGGCGGTGAGCTGGAGGGCGTCAAAAATACGATAAAAGCCCTGTCGGAGGCGGGGACGCACCTGGAGGTCACATTCCTGCTCGTACCCGGGATCAATGACGACATCGAGGCCTTCGAACGGATGACATGCTGGCTTTCGTCCCTTGATCCCGTCCCGGTGCTGCACATCTCGCGCTACTTTCCGAACCGTGAGTGGACGGCCGGAGCCACGCCCATCGACCGGCTTTTCGAGTTCGTCGGGCTGGCATCCGAGAGATTGCCCTGGGTCTACACCGGGAACGTCGATGACGAGGCCGTCACAAAGTGTTCTTCGTGCGGAAAGACGCTCATTCGAAGGCGAAGGTACGCCATTGTTGAGAATAATTTAGACGAAGAGGGGAGATGTTCCTTCTGTTCATCGAAAACCCCGATCATAGTGTGAGGAACGCCGGAAGGGACGCGCAATGAGGACAAGGACAATCCTCTGCTTCATATCCTTTACGCTCCTGCTGGGGCTCCTTGCAGGTCTCGTGCTCCTCTTCCCGGAGCATGTCCCGTTCACGCTGCCCGAGGGGAGGGGAGAGAGGCTCCCCGTCTCTATAAGGCAGGGAATGAGTGCCAGGCAGGCGGCCGAGGAGTTCGTCGGGGCCGGGATCATAGGAGAGAAGAGCGCTAAATCCTTCTCAAGGTGGATGAGCTGGTTTTCCATCGACAGAAACCTCAGGCCAGGGCTCTACCACATCAGGAAGGGTTCGTCATGGGAGGCCGCCCGCCAAATGAGGGAAGCACAGCCCGAGGTATTCTCCGTGACTCTCCTGCCGGGTACGGATGTCCTCAACTTTGGAGAACTCCTCTCCAGAGTCCTTATGACGGATAAGGATCTAGAAGAGTTGATGGCCGACGAGTATCTATTCCCGCAGGAGTTACGGCCTCTGCTGCCCGACACGGCGGAGGGGCGCCTGGCCTTCCTCTTCCCCGAGACCTACCGCCTCTCCTTCCCGGACGCGAGAGAGCTTGTGCAGGCATCGGCCTCCCTGTGGTGG
The DNA here is from genome assembly GCA_012521675.1 of Synergistaceae bacterium. NCBI lineage: Bacteria > Thermotogati > Synergistota > Synergistia > Synergistales > Synergistaceae > Synergistaceae bacterium. The sequence goes on from JAAYLU010000015.1 coordinate 3,274, forward strand.
AGGCAGGTGGGGTCCACGATACCAAGCAACAGGAGGGACAAAAAGACATTCGAAGAGCTGGCGATATGCGCGTCCCTCGTCGAGCGGGAGGGCAGGAACGATACGGAGCGGCCCCGCATAGCCGGCGTGATAGAGAACAGGATCAGAGACGGGATGCAGCTCCAGATCGATGCCACGGTGGTGTACGCCTGGAAGAAGGAGGGGAGGGAGATCACAAGGGTGCTGTTCAAGGACCTGGAGATAGACTCCCCATACAACACGTACAGGGTGAACGGACTCCCGCCAGCTCCCATCTGCCTACCCTCCGGAGCCTCGTGGAGCGCGGTGCTGAACCCGGAGGGGCACGACTACCTCTACTACGTGGCCAAGCCCGACGGAGAGCACCTGTTCGCCAGGGACTACGCCGAACACCAGAGGAACATCAAGGCGGCCCGCTCAAAATGACGGACATGGTCTCCGAACGATCTTTCGCCCCGGACATGGGGCATATCTCGGTTCGCCTTCCTGCGGAGCAAATAGTGTTGCTGAGCTGGATAGTCTCCGAATACGACGGGATCGGCTACGTCAAGACGGAGTCCGTGGCATTGAACTATGCTACCAAGAACGCCGTTGGACTTGAAGCGTTGAAAAACGGGAAGGTTTCTCTCTTTTTTCCCGATGAGAAGCGAAGTGACGTGATAGAATTGATTTGCGCACTGCAAAATGAGGGCTTCGATCTGACCGTCCTCCCGGAGAGGGCGGGCGCCGAATCCGCGACACATGAACTGCTGGAGGCATCCGATCTTCAATGAGTATAAACGCAAAGCTTGGGGATGTTTTAAAAACCGTTGTACAAAGTGGGGCCGACTTCGCCGATATCTACTTCGAGATCTCGGCTTCCCACTCCTATTCCTTCGAGAGCGGCGCAATGGAGGAGATATCATCATCGTCCTCCGAGGGGGCGGGCGCAAGGATCATCCGCGGCGAGGAGACGTCGCACGCCCATTCGCCAGGAGTGAACCTGTCGTCAGGCTTCCTTTGTCTAAGGGACGCCGCTCTTGGCAGCGGACTCGCACTTGAAGACCGGAGGTTCCCCTCCATCCGGGTCATGGAACCCGAATCGCGCTTTTCCCCGCCCGAACACTCGTTTTTTCACGAGATAAACAGGCGCCTGCAGGACAGCTCCATTTGGATACGACAGATATCAATGAGCCTGAACACCGCCTCCAAGAGGTTCAACGTCTTCAACAGCGAAGGGGTCGTCGCGGGGGATGAAAGACGTTATACTATCTTCTCCGCCGAGGTCGTCGTCGAAAAAAACGGGGTTATGCAGACTGGTTATGAATCGGAGGCCTACTCGGTCGACAGCGTCGAGTTCTTCAAGTCCTCGTCTCCATTGAAGATCGCGGAGACCGCCCTTGCAAGAGCCCTTATGATGCTCGACGCCCCGATGTGTCCGGCGGGCATGATGCCCGTGCTTCTGTCGGGAGAGGCCGGGGGCACCATGATTCACGAGGCCTGCGGGCACGGCTTCGAGGCGGATATCATTCAGAAGGAATTCTCGGTATACCGCGACAAGATCGGCAAGACGGTAGCGAGTCCGCTGATCAGCCTGATCGACGACGGGACCATACCGGGATACCTTGGAAGCGGCGTCTGCGACGATGAAGGGACTCCATGCAGACGCAACGTTCTGATTGAAAACGGGGTGGCGAAGGCCTATATAAGCGATGTCACCACTTCAAGAAGGAGCGGTATCCCCTTGACTGGCAACGGGCGCAGAAGCTCGTACAGGGCGACGCCGCAGCCGAGAATGACTAACACCTTCATAAGCCCGGGGAAATCATCGCCGAAGGAAATGCTCCGCTCCATCGAAAGAGGGCTTTTGGTCAGAAAAATGGGAGGCGGTGAGGTCAACCCGACCTCCGGTGATTTCGTCTTCCACGTCACGGAGGGGTATCTCGTCGAAGACGGCAAGATTGTGCATCCCGTTCGAGGCGCCGTTCTCGCCGGGAACGGGCCGGATGTCCTGATGGATATCGATGCCGTCGGCGACGATCTTCACTTCCTTCCCGGCATATGCGGAAAGTCCGGACAGAACGTGCCGGTAACGGATGGTCAGCCCTCTCTGCTGATCCGGAAAATTACCGTTGGAGGTGCTCAGGCCTGAGATGAAACGGTCCAGCGGCAAAAGAAGCAGGTCCTCGAGGTCAAAAAAAAGGTACGTCCACACGAAGACCCCTAAAAGAGAAAAGGCGAGCGCTCTGACCCTCTGGGCCGAGGTGCTGGTCTTCCTATTCTTCTCGTTCATCCTGTACTGCCTCGCCTCCCTCTTCTCCATAAAGACCGGCTCGTGGGGGGAGTCAATCCGCTTCTCCCTCCTGAGGAACTGGGGAGGCGCCATCATAATTCCCATTCTCTTCTGCGGACATATCTGCGTGTCCTTCTTTTTAAAGACCGGGTTCAAGGGGCTGCTGTCCCAGGTTGCCGGTACCTTCTCTCTTTTTATATGCACTGCGTTGCTCTTCGGCCTTTTCGAGATGGCGGGGCTCTTTCAGAATTTCTCCATATTCACGCCCGGCTACCTGGGTAAGGGGCTAGCCATCTTCTTCACCAGGCATATCGGACTTATCGGGGCCATGCTTTTGGCCGCCGCCTTTCTTCTGCTCTCGGCGACACTTTACGGACTTATTCGACCCGCCTCCATAATCGGCAGGATCTCCGGCGCGGCAGGCTTCATACGCTCCCTGGTTCCGTCGCGCGCAAAGGAGCAGAACCGTCGCTACATCGACCCTCGATTCCCCGATGACGATATGGAGGATATCCTTTCGCAGCCTTCCCGCTTCGTCCTGACAAAGCCAAAGCCCTACGGGTCAAGGTATGACTCCCGGGACGAGGCAATGGACAGAGAAATCTCGGAGGAGCGGGACCATCCCCTGTACTCGCCCGAAATACCTGCCCAACGGCCAGAGGTTCCGCCGCTCCAGGACGAGCCTTTGCACGAGGAACCGGCCGAAAGGGAGGAGTCCCAGCCTGACTACCTTGACGAAATCCTCAAGACCGACGGAATCGGCAGGCCGCAGGAGGATATGGGCACAAGCCCGGAGATGAGCGACGAGACGGAGGACCTCTTCATACTGAGGGGCCCGGACGAGTTCACGGACGAAGGATTGCCCGTTCACGACGCAGGCTTTGATTCCGAACAGGGCGAGTCCGACGACCCGCACGCCCTGCCGGATATCGAGTTCAACGAGATGGAGGCGAAAAAGCGGTTGATGCCAGGCACCTTCCCTCCGCCGCTGGACCTCTTCGGCCCGAGGCAGGAGCTGGGGGCTGCAGAGGATCACGAGGTTGTGAGGGAGCAGGCCGTCTCGATAATCGCCACTCTATCGGACTTCGGAGTGGGGGCGGAGATGGCGGATATCGTGGTCGGGCCGACCGTAATCCAGTTCCAGCTCCAGCTGGCGCCGGGAATAAAGGTAAGCAAGGTCTCAGGACTGAGCAACGACCTCGCGGTCGCCCTCACGGTTCCCACGTTGAGGGTCGAGGCACCCATCCCCGGCAAGCCGTACGTAGGGGTCGAAATACCAAACCCCAAGCGCAAGGGAATAGTCCTCCGCACTATCCTGGAGTCGAGGGCATTCCAGGAGTCAGAGAACGACCTTCCTCTTGCCATGGGCATGCGTGTAGACTCCCGTACGCTGGTGGTCGGCCTCGAGGATCTGCCTCACCTTTTAGTGGCCGGAACGACCGGATCGGGCAAGAGCGTGTTCATCAACAGCTGCATCACCGGGCTTTGCACCCATCGAAACCCTGAGGAGCTCAGACTGATACTGATCGACCCAAAACGGGTGGAGCTGAATATCTACGAGCATCTTCCCCATGTGCTCTCAAAACCCGTGGTCTCGTCGAAGAAGGCCGTTCAGGCCCTTGCGTGGGCGGTTCGCGAGATGGAGAACCGTTACGAGCTGTTCGCACGCTCCCGCGTCCGCAACCTGAAGTCGTACAACCAAAAAGTCCTTCCCAAGGCGAAGCTTCCCAACATAGTCATAGTGGTGGACGAACTGGCCGACCTGATGTTCACCGCGCAGAAAGACGTGGAGGACTACATCTGCAGGCTGGCGCAGATGGCAAGGGCGACCGGCATTCACCTGATCCTCGCCACGCAGCGGCCCTCCGTGAACGTGATAACCGGACTGATCAAGGCGAATATCCCCGCCAGGGTGGCCTTCACCCTGCCCTCCCAGACCGACTCGAGAACCATCATAGACGTGGCGGGCGCCGAGCGGCTCCTGGGCAAGGGAGACATGCTCTTCGTCAGCTCCAGGTACCCGCGTCCGCTTCGCCTGCAGGCACCCTACATAGAGGACGGCAAAAGCATAGAGATAGTGGAGTACCTGGAGAACATCTTCGGATCACCGGAGTATGTCGACATAGAAGCGCAGGGGCCTGGAGAGAGCACGGCGGGCGGGGAGGCGGTCTTCGCTGACGATCCTCTGCTTGAGGAGGCCGTGAACATCATAATGGACACGGGCATCGCATCCGCAAGCCGTCTCCAGAGACAGCTTCGCATAGGGTTCACAAGAGCTGCGAGGATGGTGGACTCCATGGAGAGGATCGGGATCGTCGGACCTCCTGACGGGTCCAAACCGCGGGAGATTCTCGTCGACGAGGAGACGGCGAAAGAGATGCTCTCAAGGGTTCTGTCGGGGGATTTCGAGTAGACGTGTTTTCCCTGGGCCTGCCTCGGATCGAGGCCCTCTTCGACGTAGATCTCCCGGAGCCCATACTCCTCGTGGCCGGAGGCAGAAAACCCGACGCCGATTGGCTGGCGGAAGCCTCGTCCGGGTTCCGGGTTCGCTGGAGCGCGGATTCCGGCGTCCTTGCCTGCATGGAGGCCGGGTTTCTTCCGCAAAGGCTTGTCGGGGACGCCGACAGCACCCCGGAGGACGTCTGGACCCATGCGGTATTGTCTGGGGTCTCGGTGACGAAGCACCCCGAGGACAAGGGCCTGACCGATCTGCAGCTGGCCCTTTTAGCGGCCTCGGAGGAGTCGGCGGGGACGCCTGTCCTGGTAACGGGTTGCTGGGGAGGGAGGTTCGATCATCTCTTCTCAAATGTCTTTTCTGTTCTCTGGGCTTTGGAACGGGGCACGCGCGTGGTGGCGCTGGCGGACGAGGTCGAGTTGATGCTGATTCTGACGGGAGGGGAGAGCGCGCTGATCAGGTTCACGGACGAAGTGCCCGATGTCTTCTCGCTCCTTCCGCTGACGTCGGAGTGCTCCGGCGTCTCTTTGAAGAACACCAGGTGGGAGTTGGAGGATTCCCTTCTGCTTCAAAAACATCCTTATTCAATAAGCAACAGAACCGAGGAGAAAGAAGTTCCAGTACGGTTGCAGAAGGGAATCCTTGGTGTATACTGCGGATGGTTCCGGTGATCGGCGAGGATTCCTTAAAGTGCTCTCTTGACTTTTCCTGAACGGAGACACCGGGTGCAAACTCTCATCCTGAGAGACTCACCGCCGCCGACGTCGGCCTTTACGCTTTTAAGGTTTATCAACCAGCGTCTTCGCGTATGACGGTTGGAGTGGCTCACGGCGTTTCCGGTCGCAGGACCTCTGCCGCAGCATTCACAAACTTTTGCCAATGATTTCGCCCCCTTGCTGCGATTAGTTTCTTTCAAACAGAGGAATATTAGCACAGAGACGTGACGGAGGCAACTTTTTTTCTTCCGGGGGAGGTTTCGATAGAGTTGAGTTTCAGCAAAAAAATGGAGGAACTGGATAGCATAGTTGCCCGCATCGAGAAAGGCCCGATGCCTCTGGAGGATGCTCTCGCCCTTTTTGAAAAGGGCGTGAAGCTGGTGAAAGAGTGCAGAGAGTACCTTTTGGAGGCAAAGGGAAGGGTCAGGGCTCTGACCGAGGAGGGAGAGCTGGTCCCCCTGTCGCAGCCCCTGGATTATGACGGGGAGGGCTCCCGATGAGAAAAAGACGATCCGACATCCCGTTTTCCGAGCAGATCGCCGAGGCTGGACAGTTCATAGAGGCGCGGATAGAGGACCTCTCAAGGGCCTTGCCACATCCGGCACCGGCAAGGCTGAGGGAGTCCATGCTGTATTCGTTGACGGCAGGGGGCAAGAGGCTGCGTCCTATACTCTGCATCAAGGCCGCGGAGGTCTTCGGTATGCCCTGGGAGAAGAGCTTCCCCCTCGCTCTGGGGTTCGAGATGATTCATACAGGGTCGCTGATCCAGGACGACCTGCCCTCTATGGACAACGACGAGCTCAGGCGAGGCAAGCCGACGAACCACGTGATCTTCGGCGAGTCGCTGGCGATACTGGCGGGAGACTCGCTGCTCGCGTGGGCCTTCGAATACCCTATAGCCAGGATGGTAAAGGCGAAGATCCCCTATTCGCGGATCTGCAGGGCCACGGAGATACTGGCCAAGGCGCTTGGTCCGTTCGGGTTATGCGGCGGGCAGGTGCTGGACACGGACCCGGCGAGCATGGAGGACGGGGATGACTTCCCCTTCAGGGTTGCGGCTCAGAAGACCGGCGTGCTGATAGCGGCCTGCCTGGAGGGGGGCGCCGTAATAGGAGGTGCGAGGCGCAGGGCTGCGTCCGCCTTCAGGAGTTACGGCATGCACCTCGGGATCGCCTTCCAGATTGTGGATGACATTCTGGACGTCACGTCGTCGGCAGAGGAACTGGGCAAGACCCCAGGTAAGGACGCCGTCCTCGACAGGAAGACGTTCGTGTCGGTCTACGGGGTGGAGGAGGCAGGACGACTCGCGCTTTCCGAGAGCAAAAAAGCGGTCGACGCTCTCAAGATTGTGGGAGGGGACACGGCCTTCTTCTCCGAGATGGCCGACCACCTGGTGGAAAGGACGCGATAATGATGACGGTTCTCAATCGGATAAAACACTACTCCGAGCTGAAGGGCTTCTCAACGGACGAGCTGAGGACCTTGGCCTCGGAGATCAGAGAGTACATAGTCTCGGTCGTATCGAAGACCGGAGGGCACATGGCGTCCTCGCTCGGGGCCGTTGAACTGACCCTCGCCCTGCTGCGAGCCTTCGACCCGGGAGAGGACAGGATCGTATTCGACGTCGGACATCAGACATACGCGTATAAAATTCTGACGGGAAGAAGGGACAGGTTCCCGACACTCAGGCAGTGGGGAGGCATCAGCGGCTTTCCCAAGCGATCCGAAAGCCCCTACGACCACTTCGACACAGGTCACAGCAGCACATCCCTGTCGGCAGCACTCGGGTACGCCAAGGCCAGGGACGTCCTCGGCGAGGACAACCACGTCGTGGCCGTGATAGGAGACGCGTCCCTGCTTAACGGACTGGCCTTTGAGGCCCTTAACTACACGAAGGACTCGAACACCAAGGTGATCTACATCCTGAACGACAATACCATGTCCATAAGCCCCAGGGTCGGAGGTTTCGCTACTCACCTCGCCAGGCTAAGCTCGAGCACCGCCTACAACTCCCTGAAAAAGGCCATAAAGGAGTCATGCTCCTCCCTTCCGAAGGGGCAGGCGCTCGAGAACGCGCTGGGAAAGCTCAAGGACCATATCAAATCCATCGTCAAGCCGATCAACGTCTTCGACGAGATGGACATCAACTACTGGGGACCGTTCGACGGACACAATGTCGAGGAGATCGAGTACGTGCTGGAGCTGGCCAAGAAGTACGATAAGCCGGTGCTCGTCCACCTGGTCACGGTGAAGGGCAAGGGCCTCGAGGAGGCGGAGAGGGAGCCCACGAAGTACCACGGAGTCCCTCCTCACGCCCCCAGGCCGGCCGAGCCTGGCTCGGTGCGCTCATGGAGCGAGGCGGCCTCGAGCGCAGTACTCGAACTCGCCGAACGAGACAGGCGTATCGTATGTCTGACGGCGGCCATGAAGTGCGGCAGCAAGCTCGAGGCCTTCGCGTCACGCTTCCCCGAGCGCTTCTTCGACGTGGGGATAGCCGAGAGCCACATGCTGACCATGGCGGCCGGAATGGCCGCGGGCGGACTGAGGCCGGTCGTGTTCGTCTATTCCACCTTCCTGCAGAGGGCGATGGACCAGCTCGTCCACGACATAGCGATGCAGAATCTCCCGGTGACCCTGGCGATAGACCGGTCCGGCCTGATAGGCGACGACGGGGAGACGCACCAGGGGCTGCTCGACATCTCCTGGCTGAGGCCCATACCCAACCTCGTTGTGACCGCCCCGAGGGACGAGGTCGGCCTGCAGTCCCTTTTCGAAATGGCCGTGCGCTACGACGGACCGGTCGCAATACGATATCCGAGAGGAACGGTCATCCCCTCGCTCAGGCGAACCAGGGACGACTCTTTCATCGACGGCCTTCCGGTCCCGGAGGTCCTAGAACCGGGAGAAAAGCTCGCCCTGGTAGGCTACGGCAAGACAGTTGATCTGATGCTGGAGGCGCACGAAATGATTGTGAAAGCCGGTGGTGTCCCTCCGACCGTCGTTGATCTGAAATGCGTAAAACCCCTTCCGGGATCGGCGATCGAGAGCCTGTTGCACGAGCACGAACTGCTCGTGGTGGCCGAGGACGGATACAAGGCGGGAGGAGTCGGAGAGGCGATAGCGACCCTGTCGAAGTCGCTGCAACCGGTCGGCCGTACGACCTCGGTCGTCGCCCTGGGCATTCCCGACCTGTTCGTCTCACAGGGCACCATGGCGCAGCAGGCTGAGTTCTGCGGGCTCACGCCGACCAGAGTGGTGAGAATGATTGAAGAGCACCAAAAAAGAGCGCATAGACAGGGTCATAGCGTCAAGAGGGCTCGCTGAATCCAGGACGGCCGCCCGAGGCCTTGTCATGGCCGGGAAGGTCTTTGTCTCCGGAGTACGGGTGGACAAAGCCGGCACGCTCGTAGCAGAGGACTCCTTGATAGAGATAAAAAGGGAGTCCGTCGAGTGGGTGAGCCGCGGCGCCCTCAAGCTGGTAAAAGCGCTGGACGTCTTCCGCGTGGACCCGAAGAACAGAATATGCGTCGATATCGGAGCGTCCACCGGAGGCTTTACGCAGGTCCTGCTTGCGAGGGGCGCCTCCAGGGTCTATTCGGTCGACGTGGGATACGGCCAGCTCGCATGGTCCCTCAGGAACGACGAGAGAGTAGTGGTGATGGAGAGGAAAAACGCCAGGGACCTTCGCCCATCGGACTTTGACGGCACGCCCGAAATCGCCGTGGTGGACGCGTCCTTCATCTCTCTCCGCCTGCTTCTTCCCGTGATGAACTCCTTCCTCCCGAGCGCCGGTGAAGCGGTGGCGCTTGTAAAACCTCAGTTCGAGATTGGCAGGGGAAGGGTGGGCAAGGGGGGAAGAGTGCGCTCGAAGGAGGACCACGTCGAAGTTCTGGACGGTATGACATCCTTCTGCGACAAGAAGCTAGCGCTAAAGCCCTCGGGGCTCGCCTTCTCACCCATAACCGGCGCGAAGGGGAATATCGAATACCTGCTTTATCTAAGAAAGACCGGCGATAGCGTCCCTACCACCCTCTCGTCAAGAGAGGTGGTGGAGGAGGCGCACGCCTTCTTTTCCGAAGAACGCGAAGAACGGAGAGAGCCATGAAGCACCCTTGCATTGGAATGCTCGTCAACACAAGGAAGCCCGGCGCGTTGAAGATGGCGAACACGCTCCTTCACTGGGGCAACGAGAACGGCGTCCAATTCCTGCTTCCTCCGCACGAGGCCTCGGTAATAGGAGTTCAAGGGCTGAGCGACGAGGAGTGGAAAGAGAGGGTCGACATCGCCCTTGTCATAGGCGGCGACGGGACCTTCCTGCGCGCGGCGCGATACGTGCTTGGGTCGCCGGTGCTTCTCTACGGAATAAACCTGGGACACCTGGGTTTTCTTGCATCGGGCAAAGCAGAGGAGGCGATCGACGACATCGAGTGCATCCTCAAGGAAGAGTACTCGGTTCAGACGCATAAAGTCCTCGATGGAACCGTCTCGAGGGACGGTCACGAGACCTACTCCCTGTACGCCCTGAACGACCTGGTACTGGCAAAAGGGGCTCTCGCAAGGGTAATGCATATAGAGGTCCATATCGGCGACAAGCTTTTGAGCACGATCCCGGCGGACGGTCTGATCGTCGCCACGCCGACCGGCTCAACGGCATACGCCCTCTCCGCGGGCGGCCCCATAATCCCTCCCCACGTACCTTGTATGCTGATAGTGCCGATATGTGCCCACACCCTCTATTCACGGCCAGTCGTAGCGGGGGAGGACGACACGATAACCTTGATACCGCGCGGAAACCACAGGGACCTCCTGCTGACTCAGGACGGACAGCTCGGGTATGAAATCTTGCCTGGAGACCGCATTGATATCTCTCTTAGCCGATCTCACAAGATCGACGTGATCATCCTGCCTTCCCGTAATTACTTCGACCTGCTGCAGGAGAAACTGCGCTGGGGCCAGGGCATCGTCACCTTCGAGAAGGAGTGACGAGCTTGTTAGAAGAGGTCTCGATAAAAAATGTAGGAGGCATCTCCCGTGCCTGCATGTCCTTCGAGCCGGGCTTCACGGCGATCACGGGCGAGAGCGGCGCGGGAAAGAGCAGCCTGGTCAGGGCCCTGGAGCTCATCGGGGGCGGCAGGAGCCAGGCCGTATTCATACGATCCGGGGAGAACGAGGCATCGGTGGAGGGCGTCTTCATCGAAAAAGAGAATGATCAAAACGAGGCGTTGACGACGGCTCGCAGGATCCTGTCAAAGACCGGCCGAAACCGCTGTTACTACCAGCAGGAGAGAGTGCCTTTCTCCGCCTTCTCCAAGCTGATGAACGACAGGATGAGAATACAGAGCCAGTTCGCGCAGATGGAGCTGCTGAATCCCAAGAGACAGCTGGACATAGTGGACTTCTGCGGAGGCGAAGAGATCGAGCGGATACGGCTCGCCCTCAAGGACTCATTCGATGAAGCCCTTCAGTGCGACAGGGAACTGAGGACGTTGAAAGCAAAGGAGAATGAGCAGAAACTGCGGTTTCAAGACGCGGAGGCGATAGTGGACGCGATCCGGCCGCTCGACATCTTCCCCGGCTGCGATATCCTGTGGGAGAAGGAGCTTGAGGAAAAGAGCCACTCCGCCCTGCAAGCTGCGAAGGTAAGAGGAATACTCCTGGAGCTGACGGGAGGCGCCGCAGGCGAAGGATTGCTCGCGAGGCTGGAGTCCCTCGGCCTTGAACTGATCCGGCGCCTCTCCCTGAACAGGACGGATGACGACGCTCGCTTCAACGAGGGAATTTCCTCCTTCCACTCCTTTTTCGATTCCATCCGGTCAAAGGTATCCGACTTGTCGCCCGAGGCGATCGAACTGGAACTGGGAGCGCTGGAGAAAAAGCTAGGCATCCTGAGAAAGGCCAAGCGAGCCGCAGGGACTAGAACCGCCGAGGAGCTGATCTCATGGACCTCGGAGGCCGAGAATGCGATCCTATGGCTAAGAGAGGCCTCCACCCTATCCTCTGCCCTCGTGGACCGGGCTAAAAGGCTTAGGCGCCAAACGAGTTCTTTGGCCATGGAACTCAGGGGGCTTCGCCAGAGCGCGGCCGGTCTGCTCGAATCATCGGTGAACAGGCACTTGAAGGACTTGGGCATGGCGGAAAGCATCTTTTTCGCCCGGGTCATACCCCTGAACAGGATCAGGAGCGACGGGGCCGACGATGTGTCCTTCACTCTGTCGTCAAGCGGCGCCCCGGAGACCCCGGTCGACAAGTCCGCCTCGGGAGGAGAGTTGAGCCGGATCCTGCTGGCTCTGCAACTCTCCCTTCCGGAGGAGACTCTTCCCCCTACGCTGGTCTTCGACGAAGTGGAGGCCGGTCTCGGGGGGAGAGCGGCTCTGCTCGCCGGCTACAAGCTTCTTGCCCTGTCGAAAAAAACCCAGGTCCTCCTGGTAACCCACGAGGCGACGATCGCGGCCCTTGCGGACTGTCATTATCACGTGCACAAGGGTAAAGAGGAGATCGAGATCAAAAGACTGGAAAAGGAAGAGCGAATTATCGAGCTCGCCCGGATGCTTTCAGGGGACTCCGACCTTCCGGAGGCGCGCGAACATGCGGAGCGACTTCTGCTGTCGGCTCGCATCGAAACACCCTTCTGACCGATCCGGAACGCCGATGAGACCGGCTTTCTACTGCTCATGGTCGCCGAGGTCATATTTGACAATCCCTGTCCTGCTTCGTATAATGCTTCGGTTGGAAGGAATAATCGCTCGGAGCGGGTAAAAGCGGAATCTCCGCACCTGAGGTCCGGCGGGAGGAGGAAAAGCATGTACATGATAGTTGAAACCTGCGGCAAGCAGTACAAAGTCCAGGAGGGCGACCTGCTCAAGGTCGAATCGCTTGGACTCGAGGAGGGCGCCAATGTAGTCTTCGACAAGGTGCTGCTGGTAGGTAAGGATGACGCGACCGTTGTAGGCGCTCCTTACGTGGAGGGGGCATCCGTGAGCGCGTCGGTAAAGCAGAACGGCAGAGATCCGAAGATTATAGTCTTCAAATACAAGAGCAAGAAAAACTACAGGCGTAAAAAGGGTCACAGGCAGCATTTCTCCGAGATTCGCATCGATTCCCTCAACTTCGGAGGATAGTCTTGACGGAGATCACCGTCGTTTACGACGGAAGGCGGCCGATTGCCCTTGATGCGAAGGGGCACTCGGGTTACGCCGAAAAGGGTGGAGACATAGTATGCGCCGGCGTCTCCGTTCTGTTGCAGACCCTTCTTTACGGCTTCGAACAGGTTCTGACATCGAATAGCTTCAAGTCGTTCGTGGATAAGAGAGAGACCGTCATGTCAATGGACTGGAGGTTTACTCCATTGAATGAATCGAGCCTGCTCGTGGAGGCTATAATCGGTTCGCTGAAGAATATCGCCCGGGATTATCCGGAGCATGTCCGAATTTTGGAGGTACAAGTGAATGAACAGGACTTTTGACCTGCAGTTCTTCGCCCACAAAAAGGGTCAGGGCAGCAGCGCAAACGGCAGAGACAGCGATGGGAAGAGGCTCGGAATAAAGATCTACGCGGGCCAGACGGTCAGGGCAGGCAATATCCTTGTGCGCCAGAGAGGCACTAGGATCCACCCGGGGAAAAATGTAGGACTCGGGAGGGACTACACGATCTTCGCCAAATGCCCGGGAAGAGTGCTGTACGAGACCAAGGGAAGAAAGAAAGTCGTTTCGGTCGTAATGGATGCGGCTGAATAGGCCGTTCCGAGTTTTTTTTCAACAAGGACCATCCAAGGGCCTTACCATCTCCTTAAGATCGGACCGTCTGTTTTCACATCGGTGCCCGCCCTTGGGGGGATTAAAAGGGTCCTTGATTTTTTAAGGGCGCTGATGCGCTGGTGATGTCATGAAATTTGTGGACTTTGCTAAAATTTCCGTCCGTGGAGGACGAGGAGGCGACGGATGCCTCAGCTTCCGACGGGAGAAGTTCGTCCCCAAGGGGGGGCCTGACGGCGGCGACGGGGGAAGAGGCGGCGACGTTGTTCTTCTGGCGACCGCGGGTTCCCTCACACTCGCCGATTTCGACTACAAAAAGCTCTTCCAGGGGGGCAACGGGGAGTCCGGCAAGGGCAGTATGAAGACGGGGAAGGCGGGCAAGGATACCATCGTGAATGTCCCCTGCGGCACGATCGTCTACGACGAGGATACCGGTGAAATGACAGCGGACCTCGTCGAGCCTGGAGACAGGGTGATTGTGGCCAAGGGAGGGCGCCCCGGAAGGGGAAACGCTCATTTCGCGAACTCCGTCAGAAAGGCGCCCCGTTTCGCGGAGAGAGGCGACGATGGCGAGGAATTTTCCCTGCTCCTGGAGCTGAAGCTGATAGCCGACGTCGCCCTGGTCGGCATTCCCAACGCCGGGAAATCCAGCCTTCTCTCGGCAATATCTTCCGCGCGCCCCAAGATCGCCGGGTACCCCTTCACGACCCTGTCGCCCAATCTCGGCGTTCTTTCCGTGGACGACCAAAAGATCGTGATCGCGGACGTTCCCGGGCTGATAGAGGGAGCTCACCAGAATCGGGGACTGGGCATTCTATTTCTCAGGCACGTCGAGCGAACTCGTTTTCTCGTGCACGTCCTTGACCTCGCCTCCGGCACGCCCGACGAGATAATAGAGCAGTGGCGGGTGATAAGAAAGGAATTCGAGGAATACTCCGATCTGGAAAAAGATGAAAACACCGACCTGCTGTTTCGAGACGACCTCCGGGAACGGCCGTATATAGTGCTTGGGAACAAGCTGGATCTGGATGCAGCCCGAGAGAACGATGCCAAGGTCAGATCATTTTTTGCCGGAGAGAATCTTCCATACTACTCGGCAAGCGCCCTGACCGGAGAGAATATCCAGGAGTTCATACAGGTCATAGCCGATTTCGCCAGGGAGACCGCGCGACACGAGGGACCGACCAGGCTAGTACCGTTGAAGACCGAGACGAGGGATCTGCCCGTAAAGAGAGGACGCCTGCGTCCCGTGTCCATAATCAGGCTTGAGGACGGCTCCGGATTCCGCGTGGTGCACTCAAACCTTGAAAAAACAGTCTCCCGTTACAACTTCGACCATGAAGACGCGCTGCCGAGGTTCGCCCGGCTGGTGAAAAAGTTCCAGATAGAGGAGAAACTTGAGGAAATGGGCGCCGTAAAAGGTGATAAAGTCTATATAGGTGACATAGAATTCGATTTCGAACCCGACATGGCTTTCGCGACCAAGTCGGGCAATAGGTGAAGTTTGTAGAGTTCAACCCGGAGGAGCCATCACCGTGTCAAACAAAAACAAGAATGTCCCAAGGAATATCGGAATCATGGGGGGCACTTTTGATCCAATCCACTTCGGGCATCTCCTCGCGGCGGAGGAGAGCAGGACGATGGTGGGGTTGGACGAGGTGATCTTTGTCCCGGCGGGAGATCCGGCTCACAAGAGGCTTCGCAGGGTCGCACCCAGCGAGAGCAGGTTTGTGATGACACTCTTGGCGACTCTCGGAAATCCGGATTTCACCCCGTCAAGAATCGAGATCGACAGGCACGAACCCAGTCATACGGTGGACACTCTTCGTGAGATGCAACACTGGTACTCTCCCGACGAGGTGGTCTTCTATTTCATCACGGGACTGGACGCAGTGATCAACATAACCACTTGGAAAGAATATGCCGAGCTCCCTGAACTGTGCAAAATCGTGGCGGTGAACAGGCCGGGTTATGCGAAAAAGGAGTTGGACGCACTTCCCCAAGAGCTGAAAAATGCGATCATCCCTCTGGAGATTCCTCTACTGTCCATCTCGAGCACGGAGATACGAAGGCGAGTAGAGGAGGGGAGAAGCGTAAAATACCTCCTCCCTGAAGCGGTGGAGCAGTACATCTTGAAAAACGGGCTCTACCGGAAGAACAGCAGGAGGACCGGGAGATGAAGATACTACGAATCGCCGCGATCGTACTCGTGATCATCGGGTCCGCACTTGCCGGAGCGGCGTTCAAGGTCAAAACGTTCGTCGAGCCGAAGCCTCAGACAATAAAGGAATCGATCTCCTTCGCCGAGGAGTCAGGAACGATAAACATTCTGCTCATCGGAATCGACGAGGTAGACGGAGGAAGACGAGCCGACGCCATCGCCTTCACCACAATCGACATAGATGGAAAGATCACGCGCTTCATGTCAATACCCCGCGACACACGAGTGCAGCTTCCCAGGAAGGGCTGGGACAAGATTGCGCATGCATACGCTTACGGAGGGGTGGACCTCCTTCGTGAAACGGTCGTCAACTACCTGGGTCTGCCGATAAATTACTACATCCTGGTAAACTACGACACCTTTCCGGCCATAGTGAACCTGATAGGCGGAGTAGAGATGGACGTGGCCACCAACATGGTCTACAACGACTATTCTGGAAAATTATTTATCAATATAAAAAAAGGGCGACAGCTGCTTGACGGGAAGAACGCCCTTCATTACGTTCGATTCAGACATGACGCGCAGGGAGACATTGGGCGAGTGAAGCGTCAGCAGGATTTCGTAAAAGCCGTGCTGGAGAAGCTGCAAAGCCCGTCTATGATTCCCAAGATTCCTGAGCTTGCCGCCAAGGTGATAGAGATGATCAACTCCGACATGACCCCCGCGCAAGGCCTTCAGCTCGCATCCTACATGGTATCGATGCCCAGTGAAAATTTTCACTTTTTTACTCTGCCGGGAAAAGCGGCATACATATCCAACCTTAGCTACTGGGTGGGGGACACGATGGCGGCGTCCAAACTCCTGACGGACATCCTCGAGGAGCATGACGATCCCGAGCCCGGCGAGGGAGAGGAGGGCATCCTGGCCGATACGGACAAGGTCGACATCGAGGCGATGGTCTCATCCATAAGCACTCCGGTCGCCGTACTTAACGGGGCCGGGACGGCAGGTCTCGGGAAGACCGTGGCCACGGCGTTGCAGAAGATAGGCATCGACGTGCAACACATCGGCAACGCGCGCCACTTCGACTATCGCTCGACCTCGATACATCTGCCCTCGAACCCGGCGGAAGAGGTGGTGGATACGGGCAAAACCCTGGCGACCCTGCTGGGCATAAGCTCCGCCCTTGTCTCCCGGACGCCGAATGTCACTCATGCCACTATTGTGATCGGCAAGGACAACTCTACGGTTTTAGGTCGTCTTGAGAAGCTTGCCAGCCGGAAATAGCGGCCGCAAAGACCTGAAGGAGGATGACTATTGAATAACCAGGAAACCGGGTTGAAGAAGTTCGAGTTTCTTTACGAGGCGCTCGCTGACAAAAGAGGATTTGATATCGTGGCACTGGACTTGGGGAACACCTCCGCGGTCTCCGACATATTCGTCCTCGTCACGGCCAACTCCGACCTGCACATGGACACTCTGAGAGACACCGCGCTCGAGACCCTTCGCCTTCACGGCTACAGCACGAAAACCGAGGGAAATGACAGCGCAAGGTGGAGGCTGATCGACGCTGACGAACTGGCAGTGCATATCTTCAACAAGAGCGGGAGAAGCTTCTACAACCTTGAGAAGATCTGGGGAGACGCTGATACCTACCGTTACGAGTACCAGGACTGACTAGTGAAGCCTCTTCCTGTCATCCCTACGACCGAACGGGCGGTTCTCCCGTTCGTGTCGATCCCTATCCAGAGGAGCCATAGGCGACTAAGAGAGATCTCATCTTGACAGCCGAGGTAAAACAAGAGATCCCTCCGTCGCTGCGCTCCGTTCGGGATGACAAAAAGGCAAGCGCTTCGATCGGGATGGCAAAAAGGCAAGCGCTTCGTTCGGCACGAAAAAATGGCGAGCTGCCGCTCAGAATGACATAAAAAGGGCGCCGCTCTGTCCGGGATGATAAATGCCGAACATCGCTCCTTTCGGTACGAAAGATGGGCGAGGTACCGTTCGGGATAACGGAAGAGCGGCGCTTCGTTCGAAAAAATGTCCTGAGAAATGTCCTATAATATATCTTATGTTACATTATGCCTCTGAATCGGCCTTCTTTCTGTAGTTCTCGTATATGGCCAAGAACGGCCCCACTTTCAGGGAGGCTCCTCCCACTAGCGCTCCGTCTATGTCGGGCTGAGAAAGCAGCTCCGCGGAGTTCGTCTCCTTGACGCTGCCTCCGTAAAGCACCGGGCAGTTCGACGTCCCTCCGAATCTTTCCTTGAAAACCTCCCTTGAAAAGGCGCAGGCCTCCTGTGCGTCCCCGGGCTCGGCGTTGCGCCCTGTCCCTATGGCCCATACCGGCTCGTAGGCCAGCAGCATGGCGGGGGCTCCTCCTTCGCCCGCGACCTCCTCTGGGAGTATGTCCTTGAAGGCCTCGCTCAGCTGGTGCTTTATCACGTCGAAGGTCCGCCCCGCCTCTCTCTGTTCGAGCGTCTCTCCGAAGCATAGGACGGGGACGAGTCCGCAATTCAGGGCGTATTTCAGCTTGAGAGCCACGGCATCATCCGTCTCTCCGAATATGCTCCTGCGCTCGCTGTGTCCTACCAGTATGTGAGTACAGCCGATAGCCAGTATCATGTCCATCGACACGGCCCCGGTGAACGCTCCCTTTTCCTCGGGCCATCCATCCTGCGCGCCCGCCCTGAAGAGTTCCCCTCCCGCAAGGGAAGCGACCACCGGCGCTATGGATATGAAGGGCGGGAATATGCCTATTTCAATCCTTTTCTCCCCGTAAAGGGGGCCCTTTGCGCCGGACAGAATCTCCTTGCAGAAGTCCTCTGCATCGGCAGGCAGGTGGTTCATCTTCCAATTTCCGTAGAGGTAGATCTTTTTCTCCATTATGAGTCACTCCTTCCGTCCTAATCGACCACTAGAGGTGCAATCCCCGGAAGGCTCTTGCCCTCGCAGAACTCGAGGCTGGCCCCGCCCCCCGTGGAGACATGCGACACTCCATCCTTGAAGCCGAGCTTCCTGGCGGCGGCGGCCGTGTCCCCTCCGCCCACTATCGACACTCCTCCGCCGGAGGTGCGCTTCACGACCTCCCGGGCTACTCCTTCGGTACCGGCGGAGAAAAGCGGGTTCTCGAAGACGCCCATGGGCCCGTTCCAGAGTATCGTGCTGGCAGAGGCTATCTTCTCGTTGAAGAGGGAGACCGTCCGCGGTCCGATGTCGAGCCCCATCAGGCCGTCGGGGATCTCGTCGGCCGGCGTCGGCCCCTCCGTCCGCTCGGCATCCGGGGAGGTGCCCGCCAAGACGTCCACAGGCAGAATTATGTCGGCTCCGAGGGACTTGGCCCTTTCAAGCATTTCGCGAGCGAAGTCCATCCTATCCTCCTCCAGCAGGGAGTTTCCTATCGAGCCTCCCATGGCCTTTATAAAGGTGAAGGCCATCCCCCCGCCTATCAGGATCGAGTTCGCCTTGTCCATCAGGTTCTCTATGACTCCGATCTTGTCCGACACCTTTGCCCCACCCAGGATGAGGACGAAGGGTCGCTTCGGATCGTGGCTCACCGCCGACAGCATCTCGACCTCCCTTTGAAGAAGAGAGCCGGAGAATGAGGGCAGTATCCCCATTATCGCGCTTGTCGAGGCGTCGGCCCTGTGAGAGGCGCTGAACGCGTCCATGACGAAGACTTCGAAGGGCTCGGCCAGTTTCCTGGCGAAGTCCACGTCGTTCTCCTGCTCCTCCTTGTAGAAGCGAAGGTTCTCCAGCAGAAGCAGCTCGCCCTGTCCAAGGCCGTCAAGGGAAGCGGTCACGGAGGGGCCTATGCAGTCGTCGCAGAACTTCACCGGGACCTCGTACACTCTCTCCGTCTCCTCTCTTGCAAGCGAGAGGGACATCTCGGGGACCCTCTTCCCCTTGGGACGGCCAAGATGGGAACAGAGGGCCACTCTTGCTCCCCCCTTCAAAAGGTCAGACACTGTCTCCTTATGCGCCAGGATGCGTGTTGAATCGGCGACCGAACCGTCCTTCAGGGGAACGTTGAAATCAACTCGTACAAGGACTTTCTTGCCGCTGATATCGTCCTTTGTAAAGCTTCTCAGTTTCATCCCATTTCACCTCCGTAATGTTGAGAAGATCATGATTTAGAAAAAACACGCTTGCCATGGCCCCGGGCCCCCGGTCTCGCCCGGTCGCGCCCTCCGTACGGGGAAGCTCCCACATGCTCCGCCATCTTCTTCCAACGATATTTTACCGTGCTCTTCGAGACCGGCGGGGACTGCATCCTTCCCAGCTCCCCCAATGTCGCGCTGGGATTGGAGAGGCGGGAGGAGACGAGGTCCTTCCACACGGCCGGAAAGAATTCGTACTCCGGGTGCTCAAGGGCGCACTTGGAGATCTCGATCTGGTTCGAAGAGGCCTCGAGGCTCTTCCTTATATTGGATGCATCGCAGTTGACAAGCTTGTTCGCCTGGTTTCTGAGAGAGCGGAAGATCGCGCGCTCCTCGAGGAAAAGAGTTGTCTTCATCATGTTGAAACCGGCCAGCATGTCTACGATGTTCTGCTGATCCCTGAGCATTATCTCGAATGCCCCCTGGAAGCGCCTCCTTCCCGCCTTGATACTTTTCGTCTTCAAAGCCCTGACGGCCCTCTCCTCTATCGAGGCGTCGCGCACTCTGAAACTAAGGTAATAGCCGGTCTTGGGCAGGTAGAGAGAGCCGCAGGCACCCCAAAGACCCTTCAACCAGCTCAGGCTCAAGGTCGTGCCAGTCCGCTCGTGAAGGTCTTCAAACAGGCGCGGCGGCATATGTAAAAAAACACGCCCCTTCATCGATCGGGGGATGCTGAGAAGAGACGCGAAGTCATACATATTTGACAAATCCGATTCCGGCCATAAAGTTCGCAGCCTTTTGAACACCCATAGTCGACCGCTAGAGCAGACTATGTCGCCTGATTTCGAAGTCCTTGCAAGTCCGTCGACAATCCCTCCTATCTCATCGACCGCCGCAGAAGGCGCAAAGGGTGCGCCCGTCCAATCATCCCATATGTTCGCAGTCGGAGAAATGCCGCTGGCCATGCCGCGCCACCTCCCTTACTCTTCATCCAGTTCCCTGCACAGACGGATGATTATTTCCGAAAGTGCCTGGCCGTTGTGACGAACGACATTTTCATCCATTATCCTGATAAAGTCACCGCTGATGATGCGGCATCCCATTCTCTCCAGCTCCCACTCTTCCTCCTCGTTCAGGTAAAGGGGCTCCGCGCCGTCCTGGCGATATCTTTCGACAAGGGGTTCGGGGATGTCCCCGTCGTTTACGAGAATATAGTCGGGCGTGGATCCCATCGCCGCGCTGACCCACCTGACGTGATCCAGAATTGAGAACCCTTGGGTCTCAAGCGGCTGGGTCATCAAGTTTGCAATATACACCTTCGGGACGTCGCTGTCGCGGAGTTTCTCCGCCACTTTGCGGATCAGCAGGTTGGGGATGA
This sequence comes from Synergistaceae bacterium, assembly GCA_012521675.1. Lineage (NCBI taxonomy): Bacteria > Thermotogati > Synergistota > Synergistia > Synergistales > Synergistaceae > Synergistaceae bacterium. The sequence goes on from JAAYLU010000015.1 coordinate 24,125, forward strand.
TGCTGGTAAACAGGCTGCCCGGGCCAAGGGTGATTATATCGGCCTCGTCCAACGCGATCAGGACCTCCTTCAATGGTTTCGCGTCCTTTGGCTCGAGCCATATCTTCTCGATCTCATGGCCGTGTTCGGAAATCGACAGCTCTCCTTTCACACGGGTGCCGTTCACCGTCTCCCCCACTATGCACACGGACTCGGTCGTCACGGGCAGGACCCTTCCTCTTATGGCCAGAAGGTAGTTCATCTCCTCTACCGCCCGGCGGAAATCACCGAACTGCTCGGTTATCGCAAGAAGCATCAGGTTTCCCAAGCTGTGCCCTGCCAGCCCTCCCCTGTCGAAACGAAAGTCCAGCAGGCGTTTCAGAGCATTGTCGTTCTCCGCCAGAGCCACTATGCAGTTGCGCACGTCTCCGGGAGGCAGCACTCCCCATTCGTCGCGAAGTCTTCCTGAGCTGCCCCCCTCATCGGTCACGGCTACGACCGCGACGATATTCCGCGTAAAGCTCTTCAGCCCCTTCAGAAAGGTGGACAGCCCCGTACCGCCCCCGATGGCAGCCACGAAAGGTCCCATTGAAAGCCGGTACTCTATGGCTTTCGTCAGGGGCGTCTTTCTCTCCTTTGGCCCCCGTTGAAGCATCTCCCGCACCCGTCCCGAACTTCTTATCCTGAAACAAACGACCAGGAGTCCGGCAGTGAGCAGACCCAGTGTATAACTAACCATGAGGTCCAAGGTCACCACCCCTGCTCCTTGTCTATATCCCTGTGCCTAAGGATGCAGCGGGCCGAGCTGCCTTCGAAGTGCGCCTTCAGCCTCTCCGCCACCGCTACGGAGCGATGCCTGCCGCCAGTGCACCCGATCCCTATGTGAAGCTGAGTCTTGCCGGAGCGAAGGTAAAGAGGAATTACGTAATCCAGAAAACCGGTAAGTCTCTCCCAGAACTGCGCAAACTCTTCCGACCCCCAGACGGCCTCCTGCACTGGCTTGTCCCTCCCCGAGAGAGGTTTCAAGACGGGATTGTAGAAGGGATTGTCCAGGAAACGGACGTCGAACATATAGTCACAGTCCGCCGGGGAACCGTGCTTGAACCCGAAGGATGAGACTACGAGGGGGACTCCCGTTGTATTTTCAAAAAAGCGGGTGACAAGCTCCCTTCGAAGCAGGGGGAGGGAGAGAGAAGATGTATCGATGACCGTATCGGTGTACTCCAGGACGGGCCTCAGTCTATCTCTTTCCTCCACTATGCCGTCCAGCAGGGAGCCCTCCGACTCCATCGGGTGACGCCTGCGGGTCGATTCAAACCGCCTCAGAAGGACATCGTCCTGGGCATCGAAAAAGATCGTATGCACGTTCTGGGTCTGTTTTTTTATTATCTCCAAGGCCGCAGGGAAGCCGTCCAAGAGGGAGTCCCCTCGCACATCGACTACCGCCGCAACTCCCCATCGGACCGCGGATCTGTGTTTTTCCAACAGAAACAGCAGCTGGGAGAGTAACGCGGGTGGAATATTGTCGATCGCGAACATTCCCTGGTCTTCGAGTATCTTCAAGGCCGTGGATTTTCCTGCGCCGGACATCCCGGTGATTATCACGCATCTGTTGACTCCCACGCTCTCCATCTCCACTTCGCGTCTCCTGAACTCGTTTATTTGTCGCCGGCCCGGTTTAGTCGGGCCTGGACCCACATTCGCCGTCCCATCCGCATAGTATCTCGATCCCGTGGCGCAGCGCCGGTGCAATGACCGCGAAACACTCCAGCACGGCCTTTTCGCTGCCCGGCATGCCCACGATAAGGGTCTTGTTCCTGGTGACGGCGCAGAGTCTGCTCAGCATGGCATTCGGCGTTATCCTCAATGACGCGCTTCTCATCGCCTCTCCGATCCCGGGCACATGCTTGTGCGCCACGGAGGACAGGGCCTCTGGAGTCACGTCTCGCTCGGAAAGACCTGTTCCGCCCGTTACCAGGACGAGGTTGAGGAGAAGAGAGTCGCTCCACTCTTTCAGGGTATCAGCAATCACGTCCATGTCGTCGGGTTTTATCGCTGTCGCCTCGACAACGGCTCCGAGCGGTACGACGGATCTCTCAAGAGCGGGGCCGGACAGGTCGATCCTCTGCCCGAGGCTTCCCTTGTCGCTCACGGTCAGGACTCCGACCGAAATCGGCCTCAGGACCTCGGCCCTTGCGGAGACTGGAAGGAAGCCGCACCTCTCTATATTCAAGGAAGAGAGAGGTTCGCCCTCGACTATCCTGAAGAGCAGGTCGTCCCCGATGGATAAAAAGTACGAGGGCATGACTGCTCCGGAAGAAAGAACTATTCCCACGCTTCCGATGGGGAGACTCTCTCGCTGCCCGGGCACCAGCAGGTAGATTGGCAGCTCGGAGCCGTTGAAAGAGCCCTTACCATATCGGTTGATGCTTATGTACGAGAGAGGGTGAGTGGTGATTCCATCGGCGCTTCTCTCCAAAACTTCCAGGACTCTCACTTCGGCACCTCGCTTCCGTTGATCCCCACGTCCTTGAATCTGTAGTCCCCGCTCTTCCCGCCGGTCTTCGAGAGGAGGCGCACTCCCTCTATCGTCATCCCCTTGGAGACCGCCTTGCACATGTCGTATATGGTGAGAGCGGCCACCGACACTCCCGTGAGCGCCTCCATCTCGACCCCTGTCGCATCCTTGGCGCCGACAAGGCATTTTATATGAATGCGTTCACTCTCGCTGATGAGCTCGCAGGAGACCTTAACCAAATCGATGCGGATAGGATGACAGAGAGGGATGAGCTCCCAGGTCCTTTTCACCGCCATTATTCCCGCCGTCTCGGCGATTCGCAGCACGTCCCCCTTTTTTGACAGGGCGCCCTCTCCGAGGACATCGCATATCGCCCGGTCCAGGAGAACCCAACCCTCGGCCTCTGCGGTCCGCTCGGTTATGGCTTTCCCTCCCACGTCCACCATGAGGGGGCGACCATGATCATCGAGATGAGACAGGGCGTCGGTCTTTCCGTCAGCCTTCAACAATTGGTCTTCACCCTCCGATCCGCGACATGTGCCGCTCCTTCGCCGTGCAGACTGCCTCCCTGCGAGGCAGTCCCTCCCGGTCCAGGAATTCACCGGCGGGAGTAACGTCCTCGCCTCTCGGGATCCCGGTCCCCCCCTCGCACGGCTTGCTCATCGCGGCCGAGATTATCCCGGAACGCACTCCCTCCGCGTCGCGACTCCTCAACACTTCGATCAGCCGAACGCCTTCATTGCTGAAGAGACAGGGCCTTATCTCCCCCGTCGAGGTGACCCTCAAACGATTGCAGGTACGGCAAAAATGATCGGAGACGGCCGTGATAAAGCCAACTCTCTGCCCCGAGTCCCTGTTGACCAGGTACCTCGAGGGCCCTCCGGGGGCCTTGGAGGAACTTTCCTTCCCCTCTTCGATCTCCGCTGCGGGCGACCAAAGGGATGAGTCCGGCAGGCGAGACTTGATCTCCGATGCAGGGACATACTGTTTCCTCATCCATACATCCCTGTCCAGGGGCATGAACTCAATAAAGCGCAGGATGATCCCCTTGCTCTTTGCGAACAGGACCAGGTCCGGCACCTCGTCAATATTAAAATCCCGCATCACGACCGTGTTCAGCTTGACCGAGGCGTCCTTGATCAGTGCCGCCGCCGAGTCGATGCCCCGGAGCACTTTTTGCAGACAGCCCGTCCTGGTCATTTCCCTGAACTTATCATCGTTCAAAGTGTCGAGGCTGATGCTCAAGGACTCGAGTCCAATTGAACCCAACATTCGGGCGTCGCGTTCGAGAAAGGCCCCGTTCGTCGTCACAGCGAGAGCCATTGAGGGGAACGAAGAGCGAATCTCCCGAAGAAACGGGACGAATCCCTTTCTTACAAAGGGCTCCCCTCCCGTGAAGCGAATTCGCTTCACCCCGAGATCAGCGAGGACAGACACGAGAAAACGTATCTCCTCGTAGGTCATTATCTCCTCGTGCGGTATCCACTCTATGCCCTCCTCCGGCATGCAGTAGAGGCAGCGATAGTTGCATCGGTCGGTGACAGAGATCCTGACGTAATCAAGAACTCTCCCGTACGAGTCTTTCAAGGCTATGCCCATCTGTACCCTCCCATTTTATCGACAACGGCGCGCCACTCGGGCAGGTCCATTGCCTCCAAAAGAGAGCGAATGCCCGTGTGGTCCTCAAAGTCCATTAAGTACACCAGTTCATACGGCTCCTCCGCCACGGGAATGAAATCAAGGTCGAGGGCGTCGGCCACCGCTTTTATTCCTAGAGCTACATCAGCAAACCCGAGAGCCACCCTGTTCGCCGACTCGAAATGAGTGGGACTCAGATTATCGTAACCTCTGATAGATTCCGGACCAATCCCGGCCCCGGCCATCATGGCGTCCAACAGGACCCTGGTCCCGGCCCCCCTCTGCCGGTTTATTATCGCAATATCGTCCCTGGCGAGGTCCTCCACTCCCCTCACCTTCTTTGGGTTGCCCTTGCCGACGATGAACCCCTGCTCTCTGAAAAACACCGTCCTGCGCGCAACCCTCACGGAGTCATCCGGGAAAAGGCCGTCGATAAATGGTGTATTGTAAACTCCGGACTCGGCGTGCAACAGGTGAGCGGCCGCCACGTGGCACTCCCTCCTCGACAGGGCCGCAAGCCCCGCCAGGCTCCCCACCGACCTCAGGACGAGGTCTCCGCCGCTCCTTCGCACAAAGGTCGGCAGGCGCTCCATGGCCGGGTCGTTCGAGCCCTGGAACAGGACTCTTCTGTCCCAGGGGACAGAGCGAGTCATCCAGGCGGAAACGGGGGCGCCTTTCGGAATCTCGGCGCTCTCCAAGCCAAGCAGCGCGACCGCGTCGACCTCCGCAAGCGACCAGATCGAGCTCGCGCCCGAGGGAAGAGGAAAGGCCTTTCTCTCTCCGTCGATCTCCACGCATTTCAGACGCAGCCAGTCCTCCCTGCCGGGTATGGAGGAGTAAGGCGATAAAAGACTCACAGTCTCCCCCCTCTCGGTGCCGAGAGCCTCGCGGATGACGGATTCATCGTCGAAATCGCCATTCATGAGCAGCTGCAGAACAGGGTATACCAACGACCATAGGACGACCGCGTTCGACATGGGAAAACCCGGCAGGTTCACCACGACGGAGTCGGACAGGATGGCCGCCGAGGCCGGCCTTCCCGGCTTCATGAGCAGCCATCGAAAGAGCGGCCGCCCCATTTCCTCCAATATTGAGAAAGTGTGGTCTCTCTCTCCCTTCGCCGAACCGGCACCGACCAGGACGAGGTCGTACTCCTTCGTCTTCTCCTCGAGGAACGAGGAGAGCAGCACTCGGTCGTCAGGAAGACAGGGGGAGACGTCCACGGGAAGTCCCCAGCTTTTGAAGTAGCCCTCTACGATAATTGAGTTGCTCTCTCCAATTCTGCCCGCCGGCGGAGAGGTCATGCTCAGCCACTCCTCCGTGGGTATGATCTCGTCGCCGGTGGGGACATACAGAGACCTGGGCAATGAATGCACTTTTACCCGCGGGACCCCGGCGATGGCCAACAGGGACGCGGTCGCAGGGGTGATCGTCTCTCCGGACCGGGCTATCAGCTGCCCGCGAAAGACATCCTCTCCCACGGGACGTACATTCTCACCGCTCACCAGCGATTTTACTACCGAGAGCATCTCCCCTTCGAGGAGAGAGGCGTCCTCGCTCATCAGGACGGAGTCGAAGCACGCGGGCAGCGCGTCTCCCGTGTTTACCCAGGAGAAGCCTCCCTGCTCGATTATCACCGGGGACGATGGTGACGCCCCGGCCGTGGATGAAGCGGTGAGCGAATACCCGTCCATTGCCGAGGCATTGTAGTGAGGCACGTTTCTTTTTGACGCGACATCCTCCGCCAAGATTCGTCCCGCACTGATGATGGTCTTGCACTCCTCGTCCGGAAGCGGCTTGATGTTTTCACGAAGGATGCTCCAAGCCCTAGTGCGGGATATATGCATGTTCTCGCCTACCAAAGCCACACCTCCACCTCCTCGCCCGGTCGCACCGTCTCTCGCGACGCGGGAAGTCGGATGAGGCCGTCCGCGTCTCGAAGAGCTCCGGAGAAGGAGGACTTTACAGGACGGGGAAGAGCCTTCCCATCCTCGATCGAACAGGGGAGAAACTCCTCGACTCCCGAATGGCCGTATACCGGCTCTGTCACCGTGAGGAAAATCACACTCTGAGGCACCCTAGGCCGCCCCGTGTGAATCGCGTGCATCAGCGGGAGAGCCACCGTGTATGCCGACAGGAAACAGGAGAAGGGATGGCCCGGAAGTCCAAAGACCAACTTTCTGTCATCTCTCGCACCGGCGATCAGGGTCGGCTTCCCGGGGGACATGAGGATGCCCCGCACCAGCATCCCGGGATCGGACAAAGACTCGAAAAGGCGCGAGGTCTGGTCTCTTGCGCTCACGGAGGACCCTCCGTTTACCAGAACCACATCGCACTCGTCGTAGGCGAGCTGGAACAGTCTCTCAAGCGAACCGATATCGTCCCCTGCTATTCCGTAGAATCGGGGCTCGTAACCTTGACTTCGCATCAAGGAGGACAGGATATGAGAGTTTACATCTCTTATCTGTCCCGAGGATAGAAAGGCCGTGTCGTATGGGACTATCTCGTCACCCGAGCTTATTATCCCCGCCTTGATGCGGAGGGCGCTTACCTCCGCCACTCCTGCGCAGGCAGGGATACCCAGAGTCCTGAAATCCAAAAGAGCGCCTTTCTCAAGCAGGACGGTACCTGCATCATATTCCTCCCCGGCGGAGACGGTATTTTCCTCTCTTTGCACGGAATCCCTGATCTCTATCCATTCTCCCGACTCTTCCGCGAACTCTGCCATGACGACGGCATCCGTCCCCATGGGCAGAGCGCCTCCGGTGTGTATGAGAGCGCATTCGCCCGGTTCCACGGAGAAACAGGGCATCCCTCCCATGGGGACCTCGCCCTTCAGGCGCAGGAACGCGGGGTTCAAGGCGGACGCCCCGAAACAGTCCAAGCTTGAAAGAGCAAAACCATCCCTGGTGCTCCTTGTAAAGGGCGGAGAGGGCTCGCGCGAAAAGACGGGCGAAGCTAAACGCCTCCCTTCGGCCTGGGAAAGAGGCAAAAGCTCCGAGCTCGCACTCCATGGAAAAGCAAGTGTATCCACGGTATATTTTATGGCAGAAGGCCTGTCCGTCAATTCTTGAACAAAACCGGCCATTGCAGTTTCTCCTTCCATGAGCGCGACATACCGGATGTCATATTTCAAGAAACGCGCTTACTTTATAGGAACTACGAACACGGGGAAACCCGACTGAGTCAGCCTGTGGGATAGACTGACCGCATCGGCCCTTGTGTTTCCGGCCGGCACGGTCACTCTGTGAAAGGTCTTTCCATGTACGATTCCCGTGGAGACGAAGGCTTTATACCCGGAGCTCTCGGCCTGTCGTCTCACCGTCTCAGCACTCCCCTTCTCCGTGAAAGAGCCTATCTGGACCCCCCAGCGCCCTTGAGCAGGCACGGGCTTGGGCGCAGGGGCCGGTTTGGGTGCAGGTTTGGGTGCAGGGGCCGGTTTGGGTGCGGGAGGCGGTGGAGCGGGTTTCGGCACCGGAAGGGCAATGCTGGCGGTTGGGGCGGGCGTAGGCTTGGCCGCATTCTCCTTGTCATCTTGCGTCACCGGGGAAGCGATGGGTGCATCGCCGGCATGCGGGGCCGGCTGCCACCGTTCGGTAGCAGGCGCGTCTATTACGGGCTCGGCTGTCCGAGAACCATCACTCTGTTCTATGGGCAAGGGCGTGTAGGGGGTATGCTTTGCACCGGAGAAGAAAAAGAGTTTTATGCCAACGACAAGAAGCCCGACGGCAACAAGCCCGATTACGGGAAGCATTATTTCGCCGAACGGGATTACAGTTTTCTTCTCTCTATGCCTTCTGCTTTCTCTTACGGACACTGTCGACCCTCCCGGTCCGTTCCTCTCTTTGAAGCGCTGTAATGTATGACTTGCAGCGGTGAGTATATAACTGCGGAATCTCTGTGATGCCCCGAATAATCTCACATACGAGCATGCGCTGCCTCGGCGATACTCTGCTATCGTGCCGGCGAGCAACGCTATATTACTAGAGAGGAAACATACGCTTCTTGAGGAGCGCCTGAACGAACCTGCCCAAGAACTCCTAAAACCGTGCGAACGCCCGTTAAATCAGGATACTCGGGCAACTGGTCATAAGACCTCCCCCGGTCTATCCCTGCTTCTTGTTCCTTCGAATAATCGAGGGGATGTCATACGGGTTTTTTGGCACTCCGCTTATCGAAAACATATCCTCGTCCTGAATGGGAAGCACCTCCGCCTCCTCCAGGATCACTCCCGGCGACTTTTGCTTCGCGGCGGAAAACTTTGCGGCGAAGTTCGTGACTGTCTTCCTCTCTCTTTCAGAGCTGAAGCCGGTCGCTATGACGGTGATCTGGATTTTCTCCGCCATATCCTCGGCCACTGTGTGTCCCCATATGACAATTGCGTCCTCGTCCGCCGTCTCGGTGATAATCGCCGCAGCTTTTCTGATCTCGTGGATCCCGAGGTCCGGCCCGCCGGTGATATTGAATAGTATTCCCTTGGCGCCTTTCATGGGAATGGACATAAGAGGCGACTTGATCGCCGTCTTCGCAGCCGTCTCCGCGCGGTTTTCCCCGTCGCCCGAGCCGATTCCCATAATGGCGGAACCCGCGTTCTGCATTACCGTCCTCACGTCGGCAAAGTCAACGTTGATCAGGCTGGGCTTGAGGATGAGATCCGTAACTCCCTGAACAGCCTGGCGCAGAACCTCGTCCGCAAGTTTATATGCCTCGGAGTGTTTTGTCTTCTCATCTGTAAGCTCCAGGAGGCGATCGTTTTCCACCACCAGAAGAGCGTCGACCTTTTCCCTCAGGACTGTGATGCCTTCCGCGGCCTGCTTCCTTCTCCTGTTCATCTCGAACGAGAAGGGGAAGGTGACGACCGCGACGACCAGGGCACCGGCCTCTTTTGCGACCTCGGCAATGATCGGGGATGCTCCGGTTCCCGTCCCTCCGCCCATGCCGGCAGTTATAAAGACCATATCGGCACCCGATACGACCTCTCGAATCTTGTCAATGGACTCCTTGGCGCTGTTCATGCCGACCGTTGGATCGGAGCCGGCGCCCAACCCCTTGGTCAGTTTTTCTCCTAATGTCACTTTGGAATTCGCCTGGGAGAGGTTCAAAGAGCCGACATCGGTATTTGCAGCGATAAAATGAACGCCTGTCACACCGCTTCTGATGATATGATTCAGGGCGTTTCCGCCGCCTCCGCCGACGCCGACGACCTTGATCTCCTCCCTGTGGGGCCTTGGGGTTTCATTGACTTGGAAAACCTGCTCCATCTTCTTTTCCTCCCCGAATGCGGAACGGAGGCACCTAAAAAAGTTCCTTAACGGACTTTTTCAGATACTCCATGAAACCGCGGATACCATCCGTCCGGTCCGCCGTGCTCTTTCTCTGATGCTTGACAGCTACACCGGTCGTATACTGGGAAACACCGGAGCGAAGCTCGGCGACGGACGTCTCTATATATCTGTAAGGATTCCGGTCCCTGCTCGTCATGTACCTCACGACGCCCGCGACGGTCGTGTACTCGCAGTCGTTTCTTCCCGGGGGCATCTGGTAGACGTCAAGCGGTTCCGCAATCCGAACTGGCAGATTCAATAACTCCGAGGCGAAGAGCTCTATCCCCCGGGTCTTTGCCACTCCTCCCGACAGCACGATACCGGCCGGGAACATATGCATGCTGAACTCGGCAAGCTGCTGTTTGACATGCTCGCTGAACAGCTCTTCAAGTCGGCAGTTGACGACCTCCGCCGCTTCCGTCGTGCTGAACGTCTTCAGGCGGCCCCTAACGTCAACGTCGAGCTCCTGCTGCTCGTCCTCCTCGGAGTTCAACGAGACGAGCTTTTTTACCTCCTCGGCCTTGCTTATCGGTATCTTCATCACGTAGGCCAGGTCGTTTGTTATATGGTCGCCCCCTATCGGAACTATCGAGAGCTTTATAGGGCGGCCGTCGGTGTAGAGGGCCACTCCGGTGGTGCCGCCCCCGATGCATAGGGAGATCACGCCGGCCCTTGTCTCCTCGTCGGTCAACGATCCCAGGGCGCATGCGAGGGATTTTATGACAAGCCCGTTGACCTGGATCCCCGCGCTCTCGACGCAGTTGATTATATTCTGCACCACTGTCGTCGGGACGATCACGGACTGCAGCTCCATCTCGAGACGGATGCCCGTCATTCCGAGAGGGTCGTCTATGCCCGAGTTTCCGTCTATCGAGTACTTCACCGGTATCGTGTGGAGAGTCACCCGGTTGGGGGGGATGGAGAGCTCGCTCTGCGCCGCCTCTATGACTCTTTCAACGTCGGAGATCGAGACCTGGCGAGGCGCCCTGCCGAGCGAGACCATGCCTCGCGAGGTGATCGACGAGACCTCCATGCCGCTGAAAGAGACCGTGGCCTCCTCTATGGGGAACCCCACCATATTCTCCGCGTCCCTGACCGCCTGGCGGACGGATCTGACCGCCTGTTCGAGATTGATTATAAGGCCTTTGCGTATGCCCTGGGATGGAGCGTATCCCACGCCGATTATTTGAGCCTCCTGGAAACGGGAATCCCTCTCCGCAATCACCACGGATATCTTACTAGTACCAAGATCCAGCCCAACTAATATTTCCGGCTCTTTGTACATTTATTTCCCGCTCCCTTCCTGATCGCCGCTGTTCATGCTCCGGACGATAATTCTGTCGGTGTATGTAGTGTCTATTATAATATTGTCTCCGAGAAAATGTAACTGCTCCATTACCTGAGCGAGGGCGGGGGCGATCTCGTCCCACTGAAGGAGCTCTCCCCGGAGGAGGAGCCTCGACCCCTCCTTCAACGAGAGGCTTAGAAGATATCGTCCTTCCCGCCGCGAGATATTTATTCGCTCAACCTGTGTTATCCATCTATTTTTCGCAAGGCCCGCAATCCAACCCTCAAGAAGATCCATCGGGAATACAATTTTCGCGGCGACGATCGTCTCATCCTCCCCGTGAGGCGGAGGGAACTCGTCGGAAAAGTCAAAAGGCGGTCCTTCAGGAGGTTTGATGCCTTTCAGAACCTCGTTCAACTCATGTTCACTCTCCCAAGCGACTCCCTCTTTTGAGACGAAATAATCCTTTTCACCCCACCTCGCCGAAATCCACGGGATCAACGGGTCTACGCCGACGGAGGCGCCTGTGATTCCCCTTCGAGAAATGAGGCACACCAACGGCGCCGCCCGCTCTATCCTGTTCTGCAATGCCTCTCTTTCGTAGAAAAACACCGGCCAATACCGCAAGGCCTCGGGGCTGACGCTTTCCCAAAACAGCAACTCCGCTATCGGGTCCGAGGTTTCGACCCACAGGTTGCTCATGGATAAGAACTGGAAGTATGACTCGCATCCGGAGACCATACCCAGAATTAGAGAGACGATTAGGGTTAAATTGCGCCATCTGCCCATTATACATCACAAAGTAAAAACCGAATAAAATCCAAGTCACGCTTTAACGCTTTGCACAAACCCACACAGTTCCGCCTAAAGTTCGCCGGCAAAGACCGGCGACCCTATCTGTCTCCGGGCGCGAGAGTCCGCATTCGCCCTTGCCAGGAGGCTTTCGCCGATGATCGAGACGTCGCCCGCGCCGATGGTAAGGACAATATCGCCGCTCTCGCACATTCCCTCCAGCGCCGACACGGCGTCCTCGAGAGAAGAGCACATGGTGCAAGCTGTCTTCATCTTCTTCGGCAGGTTGTCCGCTATCAGAAGGGAGGATATCCCGGGAATGGGATCCTCGTCCGCCTGGTATACCGGCAGGAGGAGCAGCCTGTCCGCCATCGACAGCACCTGGGCGAACTCCTTGTACAGGGCTCTCGTCCTGGTGTACCTATGAGGTTGAAACGCCACTATCAAGCGCCTGTCCGGATACATCCTCTCCAGGGTGCTCAGGGTGGCCATGATCTCCCTCGGATGGTGACCGTAATCGTCGTACAGGTCGACGCCCTTTACATTTCCGATATGCTGCAATCTGCGCTTGGTACCACGGAAGGCCCTCAGGGTGCGCTTGATCACTGCGACAGGCACGCCAAGCCTGTGGGATACGGCGCAGGCGGCCAATGAATTGAGGATGTTATGCTCGCCTGATATCGACAGTTCGATCTCATCCAGGAACTCTCCTTTATGCGAAAGAGAGAATCTCACCCCTCCGCCGGGCTTGTGAAGGACGGCACCCGCCCCCCAATCCCATGCCCCTCCCCAGCCGTATGAGACTGCGCCCGCGGGGATGACGCCCATGGACTTCAGCCTGGAAAGGCCTGGGTCCTCCGCGCAATATACGAGGAAACCCCCGTCTTTCAAGTTTCCTATGAAGCGGGCGAAGGCCTCGAGGACGCTCTCGTATGTCGGGAAATAGTTTACGTGGTCCCAGTCGACATTTGTGATGACGGAGATCTCGGGATGGAATTTCTCGAACGAGCCATCGCTCTCATCGAGCTCGGCGACCATGTACTTGCCGTTTCCAAGCTTGGCGTTCACCCCTATATCGCACAGCTCTCCCCCGATCGCCAGGGTGGGATTCATGCCGGCCTGCTCCAGGATGAGGGAGATCATTGAAGAGGTGGTCGTCTTTCCATGGGTGCCGGCAACGCCTATCCCGCAGCGAGAATCGAAGATCCAGCTCAAAACCTCTCCTCTTTTGGCGACGGCCACTCCGCTCGCCCTGGCCGCAAGGATCTCCTCGTTGTCCTCCGCTATTGCACTGCTGTATATCAGGAGGTCGGGGAAGAACTTCTCCATGTGGGCGCGACCATGGCCAAGAACCACTGCAACACCCTCTTTTAAGACCTTGTCGATGTAGGAGGTGTGAATCATGTCACAGCCGCTCACCTCGAAGCCTAGTTCCGCAAGTAAAAGCGCAAGCCCGCTCATGCCGGCCCCGCCGATACCCATCAGGTGAATTCTACGGATGCCGTCGAAATGCGATAAAGTAGTCTCCAATTAAATAATCTCCCTTCCAATACTGGACGAGATCAGCCGCCATAAAGATTCTGACTCATCTCCCTCTATATAAGGCCGCCAGGATGCTCGTTCACCCTGCAGAATCCTGAACAGGCTTTCTTTCAACGACTCCGGCGCTTCATCTTCCCGCCAGATTTCACCGATATTACTCTCGAGGAAGCAGCGGGCATTCATTTCCTGATGATCATCCGAAGCGCCCGCCCACGGTATCACCACGGACGGAATGCCCAAGGCACCCAACTCGGCCAGAGTAGAAGCTCCTCCTCGAGTCAACGCGGCGTCGATCAAAGAATAAAATCCTGACATATCCCGCTGCTTTTCGGTAACATACACGTTGCATCCGCCGTCCTCTTTTCTTCCCGGAGGGCGACCTTTCTCGACTCCTCCAAGGATTATAAAAGAAACACGGTCAAAAACGGGGTCATTTACAACGAACCCTGATAATTGTATCAGTCGTTGGCTTATAAGTGAACCACCAAGGACCCCGACGATCTTCCCTTTTGGAAAAGGCACTCTGAAACCCAATGACGACCAGGCCTTCTCGGGCGGTCCAAGATTAAACCTTCTTACAGGAATCCCGGTCCTGTGAAAGTCACATGGTGAAAAGGGCGAACAGACCTCCCACCCGGAGGCGATCTTCTTTCCAAGGAAGCGCGCCAGGCGCGTGGTCTTCCCCGCTGTTGCGTTCTGTTCGTGAGCTATGACCGGTATGCCGTAAAAATGACAGAGAAGGAGGGGTATGAGCGAAACGTAGCCCCCGAAGAGGACGCATGCGTCGAAAGAGTGCCGCCTTATCAGCCTTCTGAACTCGAAGATCGACCTGTAAAGCCCGAGCAGGCGGCTTGCTTTGTCTTTGATCCCATCGGCACCCAGAGGAGACCCGCTGATTGGAAGAGTGATCGGGTCGAAGCCCAGGCCACTGTATATCTCCCTCTCCATGGGACGGGTGCCGCAGACGAAAAAAACATTCACCTCCTTATGGTTTTCTCTTATCCACTCTCCGAAGGCGATCGCCGGGACTATGTGCCCTCCCGTTCCTCCGGCCACGATGCAGAGGCGTTTCATTGGATGATCGCCTCCTTGCAGACCCTCATGATCAACCCTACCCTTACCCACATGAAAAGAAGCGAGCTGCCCCCGTAGCTGATGAAGGGAAGCGGGATACCCGTGAGAGGCATGAGCTTGAGCACGCCGCCGAGGTTGATGAAGAGAGGGATCAACAGGGAGGCCGAGACGGCCCATGTAAGAGCCGTGTGGAAAGGATCCTTCATGCTCCTGTACAGTAGATAGGCTCTGATAGTCCAGATGAAGAAAAGGAGCAGGATCATGAAGGAGCCCACAAACCCGAACTCCTCCCCTATGGTGGCGAAGATATAGTCGGTCCGGGCCGCCGGAAGATAGTTCAGTTTTTGAAGACCCTTCCCGATGCCGACTCCCAGGAGTCCTCCGTTGGCGAAGGCCACCATGCCCTGGATCACCTGGAAGCCGCTTTTAAGCGGCTCCTCCCATGGATCGACGAAGGCCATGTATCTTCTGAGGCGATACCCCGCTTGAATGATGATGAAGAAGAAAAATGCGAATCCTGCTCCACCGAACAGGATCGGCCAACTCCATCCCCTAGTCTCGACGTGTATCGCCATCGTCAGGGCAAATATCAGGATGATTCCGCCCATGTTGGGCTGGAAAATAAGCGGAACTGCGGAGAAACCCAAAACAGGCGCTGTCAGGGAGAAGAATGCCTTCATTCCCCCTTTTGGCGACTTGGTAAGAATTTTGGAGAGGTGAACGGCCACGGCCAGCGATAGGAGCTCTATCGGCTGGAAGCGGAGTCCTCCCAGCCCGATCCAGCGCCTGGCACCTCCCGCCTTTATCCCCAGTCCCGGGATCAGAGTCAATACGAGCAGCACCAGAGAGACGACCCACAGAACGCCGCTGTACTCCCTCCATTTGGAGATGGGAATCAGATAGACGGCGATCATCGACAGGATGGACAGTAATAGCCACTGCACCTGGCGCATTCCAAGGGCGAATGGTGATCCGAACTCCTCGAGGGCCGTGTGTGACGTCAGCGAGAAGATCATCAGTATGCCAAAGGCGTTCAGTACCAGCGGGATGATCCAAAGCACGGGATCAACTCCCACAGTCCGCCTTCTCTTTTCATACCTGAATTCCAGTGTCTGTTCAAGATTGACTTTCATCTCTCGCCCTCGCCCTTCATCTCCAGCACGAGACTTTTGAAATGATCGCCTCTCGCCTGGTAGTCGGGGTACATATCCCAACTGGTGCAGGCCGGGGATAGCAGCACCAGGCCCTTCGACGGAGCGATCCGAGACGCGGTCGCGACTGCCTCCTCCATCGAGGCCACTCTGTAAAAGTCCTCGAAACCGGCCTCCTGCAGGGCGGCGACGATCTTCTCTCTCTCCGCTCCCATGACCACTGCGGCGACGGCCTCCTTTTTTACCGCCTCGGCCAGCTGTCCATACTCCTCTCCCTTGCCCTGCCCTCCCAGTATGACGACTTTGGGCCCCGGCAAAGATGAGAGGGCCGTGGAGCTGGCTGCGACGTTGGTCCCCTTCGAGTCGTCCACGTATCGCACGCCTCGCACCGTGGCGACGTGCTCGCACCTGTGCGGCAGGCCGCGGAAGCCTGAGAAGAGAGTGCTTCCGTAGCTCTCCTTGCCGGCCAGAAGTCGGACGGCCGCGGCGGCGAAGGCGGCGTTTTCGATGTTGTGCCTGCCCATGAGAGGAACGTCGTCGAACGAGAAGAGGGTCTCCGGATCGCCGCCCTGCCCGTTGATAAGCACCCTGCGGGATCCCTCGTCCGCGGAGATCGATCGGGGCGAGGGAGGCGCGCCTTCGCTCCATGAAAAGGCATATACGTCGCGATCCGAATGATCTCCCTCCAGCAGCAGGGCCCGGTCGGATTCCTGGACGAGAGCATAACCTCCGGCCTTTCCGGTCTGAATAATCCTAGCCTTGGCCCTGGCATACTCCTCGAAGCTGCCGTGCCAGTCTATGTGGTCCGGGGCGATGTTGGTCACAACGGCGAGATCGCAGGCGAAACGCATGTTCCAATGAAGCTGGAAACTGCTCAGCTCGGCTACGATGAACTCGCTGTCCTTGAGCGCAGAGTCGGCTATCGACCTTCCGATATTTCCAGTCACCTCGACCGAGAAGCCCGCCCTTGTCAGAAGGTGCCCCGCCAGCGCCGTGACGGTGCTCTTGCCATTGCTTCCCGTCACGCCGATCATCCTGCCTCTAAGGTAAGGAGCGACGAAATCCAGCTCGCCCATCACCTCGACTCCTCGTCTCAAGCCCTCCAGCACCGGCTGCGATCTTGGAGAGATTCCTGACCCCACGAGGATCAGATCGGCCTCGTAAAGATTAGGAGTGTGCCCCCTCTCCTCCCACTCCACGCCATGCCTTTTGAACTGATCGATGACTGACTCGAGCATCCCCTTCGCCTCCGAGACGAAGACCCTGGCCCCGAGGGCATTTGCCAGCAGCGCGAGCCCTACCCCGCTGACTCCCGCCCCTATGACCGATATCCTCATGCTCGAAAGGTTCTTTTCACCGTGCTTCACTTCCACACCCCCAGTACGAGGGTCTGTTGGACCAGGACGGCACCCAGCGCGACTCCGACGGCATGTATTATCCAAAATCGGATGACTATCCGGGTCTCGCTCCAGCCGGAGAGTTCGAAATGATGATGCACCGGGCTCATCTTGAAGACCTTCCTATTGAACTTGCGAATGGCGACTATCTGTATCGCCACCGAGACTATCTCAAGGCCGAACAGAAATCCCAACGGGAAAAGGGCGATCAGAAAATCGCAGTGTACGCAGAGTGCGACCAGCAATCCCGCCAGAAAATGGGATCCGACATCCCCCATGAAGACCTGCGCAGGATGAGCGTTGTGCCATAGAAAGCCGGCGCACATGGCCGACCCTGCAAGAGCAAGGCTCATGGCGGCGCCATCCGGCCTGATCCACAACAAAACTCCTGCAAACGAGACAAGAGATGCGCCCGCCGCCAATCCGTCCAACCCGTCCGTGACATTCACCGCGTTCATCATTCCGATCGCGAACAGGAAGAGAAGTGGGACCGCTATGACCGGATGTATCTCCAACCCCGGACACAGGCTCACTCCCTCGCCAAAGGCGACCCAGGCGCTCCATGGAAGAGTCAGTCCTATCTGCGCGTACAGCTTGTAAAGACTGGGGAAGCCCTCGCTGGACCTCCTGCTGAACTTTATCCAGTCGTCCGCAAACCCTATCCCGGCCGCTCCCAGGGGCAACAGCAGAAACAGGGCGGCGCGGAGCGAGCCCCCGTCGGCGAGGAAGAAGGCGGCCGGGATCCCCGCGAGCCCGACCGCAATGAATACCACACCGCCCATGGAGGGAGTCGTCGACTTCGTCTCTATATGGCTCTTCAGGCCGTAGCTCTTCTGCACCTGGACTACGCGCCACCTGTTCAACCGCTTTATCCAGTATTCCGAGGCCAATATCTGAAGGAAGAACAGCCCAAGCCATATGCAGGCGTATTTCATACCGCTCCCCCCTCCAGGACCGCATCGACGAGCCTGTCCAGCAAATTACCGCGCGAACCCTTCACTACCAGAAGGTCGCCCTCGCGGAGCCCCGGCTTCAATGAGTTCCCCAACGATACCGGATCATCGAAGAACTCCGCATTCGCAGGAAGAGCGGACCTTGAACATGCCAGCCTCCACAACTTACCAGTGAGAAAGACCTTCGTGAATCCCCCGAGAAGGGGGAGAAGCTCCTCGTGATGAGCCAGGGCGTTATCTCCGAGCTCGCGCATCTCTCCAAGAGCCGCGATCTTGCGCCGCTCCTTCAAGAGCAGCGCTTCGCTCAAAGAGGCCCTCATCGACGCCGGGTTGGCGTTGTACGAGTCGTCCAACAGGACCGCGCCAGACTCGAGCCTGTAGAACCGTCCCCTGCCATTAAGCGGATCCACGGAGCGAATGCCCGCCGCGGCACCCTCGGTCGAGCCCCCCAGGAAGATCGCCGAGGCCATTCCAAATGCCGCCGCCGGCGCGGAGTGTCGACCGAACAGCGACGACTCGACTAGGTACGTTTTTCCATTATGTACGAGGTCGAAGGAGAGACAGGGAATTCCCTCTTTCAGCACGAAGTGGACGTTTCTCAAAGCGAAGGCGCAGTCTCCGAATCCTACGCCCAGCCGAAGGACCTCTTCGGGCAGGGATGCGCATCTGCGCGATATGAGAGTATTGTCGCCAAAGAATAGCAAGGCCTTCAGATCCGGCGACTGAACTATCTCGAACTTGGCCTCCAGCACTCCCTCCTCGGATCCAAGCCCCTCGAGGTGTGCCGCTGTCACCTCCGTGATCACCGAGACGGTCGGAGGGAATGACTCGACCATCTCCTTGATCTCCCCCGGGTGATTCGTCCCCATTTCAAGGATAAGCACATCGATACCAGGCGGCATCGCAAGGATCGACAGGGAGCAGCCGATCAGGGTGTTGTAGCTGTGCTCAGCGGAGTGGACCCGGAAGGAGGGGGAGAGGGCCGCTCGGATCATCTCCCTGGTGGTAGTCTTGCCGACGCTTCCGGTAACTGCGATTATCTCGAGGTCTCCGAAGGAGGCGAGATACCTCCTGGCCATCTCGGGCACTGCGGAGAAAGAGTCGGGCACGACGATCGAGGATACGCCAGGAGGCACTTTCGCTCCGTCCTCGCAGATAATCAGCGAGGCACCGCGAGAGACCGCATCGTCGATGAAGTCGTGCCCATCCGCCTTTTCTCCCCTGAACGCCACGAAAGCGTCCCCCTTGCCCACAAGCCTGCTGTCCGCATAGTAGCGGGAAGGGGCGAGTCCATCCGGCCCGTTCAACTTGGCGCCTATTAGAGAAGCTACGGAGGAGATCCTGCGCTCGACTCTCACAGCACCCCGACCCCTCTTTCCAAAGCCCAGCTATTGATAGCCCCGACGTCCGAGTAGGGGAAGGACTCGTCGCCGATGCAGAGGTATTTCTCGGGCCCCTTGCCGGTGACCGCGACCACGTCCCCCGGCTTCGCCGAATCCAGGGCCTCGTAGACTGCCGCCTTTCTGTCCAATATGGTCCTGTGGGAGGTCTTCCTTTCGGAAGCGGCGATTCCCTCGACTATCTGGGCCGCTATCTGCTCAGGAGGCTCGTTTCGAGGGTTGTCCATCGTGACTATTATCTCGTCGGCCAGGTCGGAGGCGATTTTTCCCAACGAGAACCTGTTCGGCTGGAAGCGCTCCCCTCCATGTCCGAAGACCGAGATTACCCTGCCGTCGCAGAGCCTGCGAAGCTCCGTCAGCACGTTCCTCAAGGCCTCCGGGGTGTGGGCGAAATCGACGATGCACCTGACACCGTTCTCAAGGGAGATCTTCTCCATCCTCCCCGGCACCTGCACCATTCCGCTCAAAGCCCCCGCAAGAGCCTTGCCGTCGTATGAGTATGGCAACACGGCTGCCAGAGCCGCCAAAGCGTTATACACGTTGAAAACCCCGGGAAGAGGGATAAATGAGCTGAAAGGACTGGCGATGCTCTTCAGCGTCAGAGTGAACCGTGTCCCGTCAAGAGAGCAGGCAGGATCCTCTCCGTGCACGTCGACGCTGTTGCCGTTACCTAGACCAAAGGAGAGAAATCTCTCGGGATAAAGGTCCATCAGCCGCCTCGCATACCGGTCGTCCATGTTCGCGGCACCGGCCCATGTCTCCTTCATGTAGCCGGCGAAGAGGCGCGCTTTCGCAGAGAAGTATCCCTCAAGTGTCTCATGATAGTCCAAGTGCTCCTCGCTCAAGTTGGTGAACACGGCGGAGTCGAAGAGGCAGCCCTCCACCCTTCCGAGATCAAGGCCGTGCGAAGAGGTCTCCATGACACACGAATCACATCCGTTTCGAACCATAGAGGCGAGCAATCTCTGAATATCGCAACTCTCCGGTGTCGTCCGGCCCGCGTCCACCTCCTCAACGCCGTCGTTGTAGACAACCGTCCCGATAAGGCCCGGTCGCATGTCAAGGGACTCCAACAAATGCCTCATGATCCATGTAGTGGTGCTCTTTCCGTTTGTGCCGGTCACTGCGAACATCCTCAACCTGCTGCTCGGCTCCCCGTGGATTATCGACGAAAGACGCCCCATGTCACGCCTGACATCGGAGGACAGTATCTGGGGGATGTCAAGGTCCAGAGGTCGCTGCGTCAGAAGGGCCGACGCGCCCTTTTCGAGGGCCTCCGGGGCGAAATCATGACCGTCGGTCCGCTCGCCCGCGATGCAGCAGAACAGCCAGTCCTTGGCGACTGTCTCGCTATTGTATCCCGCATCGATCACGACAGGGTCGGCCTCTTGCTTAGCGCTCCCCGTTTTTAGAGCGAGGTGGGCTGAATATTTATCCGCATACTCTTGCATGACCTTGGAAAGAAGCATCATAGAACCATCCTTCTCTTCGCGTCGGAGGCAAACAGCTCGATCTGCATCATATCCTCCAGGATGCGCTTGAATGCAGGCGCTGCTACGTCACCTCCGTAATACTTGCCCTTCGAAGGCTCTCCTATCACCACAAGAAGCACATACTTGGGGTCCGAGGAGGGCCAGAATCCCGCAAAAGACGAGACCCACTTCCCCTTCAGATACTGCCCCTTCTCCGCGACCTGGGCCGTGCCGGTCTTCGCGGCTATGGACATGCCCGGGACGGCGGCGCCCTGCCCCGTCCCGCTCAAGACGGTTTCATCCATCGCTTTATGAAGCCATTCCGCTATCTTCGGGGATAGCACGTCTCTCAACTGCTCCTTCTTTTCACCATACACGACGGTGCCGGATGCATCCAACACCTTTGAGATAATATGAGGCCTTACCAGGTGGCCGCCGTTTGCGATCGCGGAGATAGCGGTGGCCAGCTGAAGCGGGGTGACCGCCAGCCCCTGCCCTATTGCTATATTCGACGGAACGACTCCCCTCCACTGTTCGGGTGAGGCTAGCAAACCATCTTCGGCACCGGGAAGCTCTATTCCCGACGGCTTTCCAAAACCCCACTCGCGGAGAGAATGGTACATATCAAAAGGCTTTATCCGCCTGCCTATCTGTGCCATCCCGGTGTTCGAGGACTTGGATATTATTTCGGAGACGGAAAGCCTTCCAAATCCGGAGTTTCCCGCCTCGGTGACGTGTCCGTCCGCCACCTTTATCCTGTACGGGCAGTTTAGCGACTCGTTCGGGCCGACTAGGCCGCGCTCCAGCCCGATGCCGATGACGAACGGCTTGAACGTCGAGCCCGGCTCATACGTACGACCGATACTATTATTCAGTATATTGTCGCTTTTATTTAGATCATCCCTGTTGTTCGGGTTGAAAACGGGCCAGCTTGCCATCGATATGATCTCGCCGTTGCGCGGATTCATGCATATCACACTTCCCCAACGGGCGCCGTGCTCCCGGATCGCCTCGTCGAGCCTGTGCTCGACCACATACTGGATTCTCGAGTCCACCGTAAGGAAAACGCTCCCTCCCTCGGTCGGGGATGGAGCATGGTCGCGGTTAATTCTGCTGACATCGAGCATCTGGCCGGAGGAGTCCTTTGCAAACACGCGAATCCCCGGCGGAGAGAAGAGCTCCTTGTCCCACATGAGCTCCGTGCCGGAGAGGCCCTTGTCGTCGATATCGCAAAATCCGAGGACATGCGCGAGCATAGTGCCGCCAGGATAAAGCCTCTTCTTCTCCTCTATCTCGAATACTCCCTTGATATTCAGCTCCCTGATCCTGTCGGCGATCTCGGGTTCCGTTTTTCTCAATAACCAAAGAAATCTGCCGGATATCGGCTTTGAGAGGGTCTCAACCAGTGAATCGGGGACATATCCCTTTAAACGATGGGCGGACGAGGTGTCCCAAAAGGCGGGATCCACAAAGAAACTACTCGTAGGGACGGAGACCGCCATGGCGTTGCCCTCCCTGTCATAGATAATGCCCCTGTTTGTGCTTACCGGGATATGGCTCCAATACTGACGGCGCGACTGACTTTCGACTCTCGGGTCCGGAAAGAGCTGCAGGACGGCCAGCCTGTACATGACGACACCGAAAAAGATGAAGATAATATGCCACGGAGAAAACAAACGCCGTTTCACTGAACACACCCCCCGTCAAGAAGGAGTCGCCCTATTCCCCGGCCATTGCTTTTTCAAGAAAAAAATAGAACCATCCCTCTTCCTCGCGATCGGCCTTGATAAGGGAGGGCTCCTGCTGCTGCGGGGCGTTGGCGTAGTATTCGCCCTCGACCTTCAAGACTCTGACGTTCGAGGCAAACGTCATCCCCATCTCCTCTTTTGAAAATCCGAAGATCCTCACAGGAGACTTGAGCGTGGAGAGCTCGTGCTTCAGCAGGACCTGGTGGTTGTTGTACGACTCTATCTGCCGGTTCACCGCGTTAAGCCTGCATTCCAACCTGAAAGAGTAAAGACGCAACACTCCGAGTCCCATGAACAACAAAAAAACACAGAGAGTAACCGCGATGACATAGGGACATATCCTACGAATAGAATTCGCAACGTTTCTCTCCGTTGCCTCCAAGCTGTATCGCATCAGACCACCCCTTTTTCATAACACTGCGCCGGTAATCTTGAAAACTCTCATCTTCGCGCTTCTGGACTTGCGGTTTTCAACAACCTCCTGCGGTGTGGGGGTTATCGGTCTTTTAGTCAGGATAACTCCCCTGTTTTGCTCGTTCCAATCCTTGAAACAGGTCTTTACGATCCTATCCTCGAGAGAGTGATAACTTACGACTATGACAAGCGCCCCGGGCGCGACAACGGGCAGAGTTGCCGCCAGTCCCTCCCGCAATGCCAGGAGTTCCTCGTTGACCGCGATCCTCAGTGCTTGAAACACCCTCCTTGCCGGATGTCCCCGCCCTTTACGCTGCACTGCGGCGGGCATTGAACCACGGATTATCTCTACAAGAGTCGACGTATGCAGAATCGGGCCCGATCTTTCTCTGTGGCGCACGATCCTGCCCGCTATCTGTCTTGAATACCGCTCCTCTCCGTACTTCTTGAACAGGATTGCAAGATCCGTCGCAGAATAACTGTTGACTATATCGGCGGCCGACAAAACAGCCCTGCTGTCCATTCTCATGTCCAGGGGGCCGTCGTCCTGGAAAGAGAAGCCCCTGGACTTGTCGACAAGCTGAAGATTCGATACCCCGAGATCGAACAGAACCGCGTCGAAAGGACCCTGCACCGCCTCGTGGCTCAATAGAGATCGAAAGTTTACGTTGACGAAAGAGACTCGTTCCTTAAAAGGCAAAAGCCTCTCCTTGGCGATCGAGATGGCCTGCCCGTCCTGGTCGATTCCCACCAGCTCCACATCGGGAAACGAGGACAAGACCGCCTCCGCATATCCTCCTAGCCCCAAGGTGCAGTCCAGGACCCTTTTCAACGGGGGATGCTCCTTCAAGAACTCCGTGATCTCCGCGAGGAGCACAGGGATGTGCTCCATCAGAATCCCTCTACTCCCTCGGCTATCTCGGGGAGATCGTCCAGGACCAGCTGCCTGTAGTCACTCCATCTTTGCCTGTCCCACATCTCCACGTGGTCCCCTACGCCCACGAAAACCACTTCCTGGATGAACTCGGCGTACTCTCTTAAAACAGGAGGCAGCAAGATCCTGCCGGCACCGTCCACGACCAGCTCATGAGCGCTTGAGAGCATCAGGCGCAAAAACCCCCTGCTCTTGCTCTTGGAAAAGGAAAGCTCCTGCAGGCGCTCGAGGACCCTGTTCCATTCCTCGGGAGAATAAAGGGAGACACATTTATCGATGCCAATCGTCCCGAAGACGCTTTCCCCGAGCTCTTCTCTGAACTTGGACGGAAGAACAATCCTAGCTTTACTGTCAATTTTATGTTCATACGTCCCCATCAGCATGACAGTGCCTCCCACTTTACGACACATTTTCCCACCTAAACCCACACTACCATCTATTCCAAATGTGGCATGGGTCTTTCGCCCTCTTTTTTGAGGAAATTACCGGGACTTATAGTCTATTAGGAGGCGTTCGATTTAGAAGGGCAGATAGTGAAAGGAATAACCAGGGGGTTGATATCGCGGCCTTCTCAGGAATGAAAACGGGAGCATCCAGTAAGCCGGGTTCTGTCGTGGATGATCATTTATCTGAAGAGCGCCTTGCGGCGGTCTTTATGCGACCGTACCCGAGGGTCGGCGGGCAGCCTCGTCCCCTCCTATTCGGTCTTGCTCCGGGCGGGGTTTTCCTGGCGTGAGGATCGCTCCTCATCCGGTGGGCTCTTACCCCACCTTTTCACCCTTGCCCCTGGGGGCGGTATGTTTCTGTGGCACTCTCCTTTGGCTTGCGCCAACTGGGCGTTACCCAGCGCCCTGCCCTGCGGAGCCCGGACTTTCCTCCCCGCCGAAAAGGGCGGAGCGATCACCAAGGATACTCCCTGAACATAATTATATCACTCTTGTCATATATGCTGATCCCCCCTGTATTCTTTTTTTTACGTATAAGCTAAAATAGGTTGCAGAGAGATTAGCGCAGGACATTATCAAGAGAAGGAGTCGTTGGAATGTGACCGAAAAAACAAGTTATGATTCGCCTGAATACGATGTGTTCAAGACCAATGTAAAAAGAATTACCGGTTTGGATCTCAATTCGTACAAAAACCAAATTCATCGTAGGGTCCATATGCTCATGCAGCGTTGGAACATCAGCTCTTACGATGATTATTTCAAGACAATAAAGGACAATGAACAGAAGCTACGCGAGTTTCTGGACTACCTTACGATAAACGTGTCGGAGTTCTTCAGAAACCCCAACAAGTGGACCGAGCTGAGGGATATAGTAATCCCGGAGCTGATCAAGACGAGGGGCAGAAAACAGCTGAAAATCTGGAGCGCGGGCTCCGCTACAGGCGAGGAGCCGTATTCGCTCGCCATCCTCTCGCTGGAGGCCAGGCTGTCCCCTCAGACCCCGGTGCTGGCAAGCGATATCGACCAGGGAGCGATTGCCATCGCAAAGCGCGGGCGCTACTTGAAACGACAGCTGGTAAACATGCCCAAAGAGCTGATTTCACGGTATTTCACCACCCAGGACAACGGGGAGACATACCTGGTAAACTCCGAGGTCAAGTCGCGCGTGTCCTTTCAGAGGCTCAACCTCATAGAGGAGAGGTTCGCCGAAGACTTCGACCTCATCCTATGCAGAAATGTGGTCATCTACTTCAGCGCGGAGACGAAGACCGCCCTCTATCACAAATTCCTCAAGGCCCTGCGACCGGGCGGCTACCTGCTCGTTGGCTCGACCGAGCAGATTTTCGACTACAGGAAGATAGGGTTCGAGTCCGCCGGGGCATTTCTATACAAGAGACCATAGCAAGAGAGGGGGGCGTAGACGCCCCCCTCTTCTCATCCCTGGCTCTATTCCCGTTCCGCTGACGCGTCAGTGGGAGCGGACTATCTCCTTGATCTTCATCAGCCTGCTGAGCGTAGAGCGCTCCTGCTCGTCCAGCTTCATCGAAATATAGCGTATCGTCTCGACGAAGTCGGGGATAAGCACGTGCTCGAGGGCGTTGACACGCCTTCTCGTCTTCTCTATCTCGACGGCCATTAGGCGTATCGCCTTCTCCTTGGCCGCCAGCTCTATCAGCTTGGGGACCAGCCGGGCGAATCGCTCGAGCGCGAGGTCCAGGCTGGCCGAGGATGTCGCCAGTCCGTAGTTGTGCGGGGATCCGCGCTGCTCCACTTGGTATACGGGCACCAGCACGCTCATGACGTTCTGAAGGCTGACCGTCAGGTCGCACTTTGCACCAGAGATCATGAGCGCCTGTTCGAGCATCGCCGGGAGCGTCTGCGCGCGAGCCAGAAGGAAACTCTTGTAGCACGCCGCAAGCTCAGCCTCGAGCTCCTCGCGAAGGGCCTTGCCCTCTCTCGCCCTCTCCAGGAACGCCTTTATCAGGGCGTCCTGCTTGTCCTTCAGGAGCTTGTGACCTCTTTGGGCCACCACGAGGCGTTTCTTCAGCCTCGAAAGCTCCATCCTGTTGGGGTTGACATTCAAACGGGCCACGACGACCCCCCCTTACGCCTTCACTGATACGGCATCGGCCTTTTCTTTGCTTTTCAGCCTCGGCTCCAGGTACTTCGTGATATAGGCATCCCGAATTCGCTTAAGCTCCCTGACCGGTATTACGGTCAGCAGATCCCAGCCCAGCTCGAGCGTCTCCTCGTAGGGCCTGTTCTGGTACTCGCCCTGGCGAACGTACTGGTCCTCGAACATGTCCGAGAACTTGGCGAACGCCTTGTCTTCCTCCGTCAGGGCACCCTCGCCGAGGATGACGGCAAGCTCCTTCGCTTCCTTTCCGCGGGCGTACGCGGCGAAGAGCTGGTTCATCAGGTCCGCGTGATCCTCGCGAGTCTTGCCCTCGCCGATTCCCTTGTCCTTTAGCCTGGAGAGTGAAGGCATGACGTCGACCGGCGGGTATATTCCCCTCCTGTGGAGGGTGCGGCTCAGGATGATCTGCCCCTCGGTGATATAGCCTGTCAGGTCCGGTATGGGGTGGGTCTTGTCGTCCTCCGGCATGGTGAGGATCGGGATCTGGGTGATCGAGCCCTTCTTTCCCTTGAGCCTTCCGGCACGCTCGTACATCGTTGCGAGGTCTGTGTAGAGATAACCGGGGTAGCCTCGGCGCCCGGGGACTTCCTTTCTCGCCGCCGAGATCTCGCGAAGGGCCTCGCAGTAGTTCGTGAGGTCCGTGAGTATGACGACGACGTGCATGTCCTGCTCGAACGCGAGGTACTCGGCCGCAGTCAGGGCGATTCTCGGGGTTGTGATACGCTCGATCGCCGGGTCGTCCGCAAGGTTCACGAACATGACGGTTCTCTGGATGGCGCCCGTCTTTCTGAAGTCCTCCATGAAGAAGGAGGCCTCCTCGAATGTGATGCCCATTGCGGCGAACACCACGGCGAAGTCCTCCTGGCCGCTGATGACCGTCGCCTGGCGGGCGATCTGCGCAGCCATCCTGTTGTGCGGCAGTCCGCTGCCGGAGAAAATCGGGAGCTTCTGCCCTCTTACCATCGGGTTCATCCCGTCGATGGTCGATATTCCGGTCTGGATGAACTCAGACGGGTAGTCCCTTGAGAAGGGGTTCATCGGCATGCCGTTTATGTCCAGCTTCTTCTCCGGAAGTATCGGGGCGCCGTCGTCTATCGGCTCTCCCCTGCCGTTGAAGATGCGTCCCAAAAGGTCCCTGCTTACCGGGAACTCGAGGACTTTTCCGAGGAACAGCGCCTTCGTCGACTTTATGTCGATCCCGTCCGTTCCCTCGAACACCTGGACCAGGGCATGGTCCGAAGTTATCTCCAAAACCCTGCCCCTTCTCCTCTCGCCGCTGCCGAGCTCTATCTCGACGAGCTCGTCATAGCGTACGTTTTCCGTCTTGTTCACGAGGAGAAGCGGCCCGGAGAGCTCGCCTATGGTCTTATACTCCTTAGGCAGCATCGTTTTCACCTCCAACGGGAGTGATCCCGGCTACTTCAGTCTTAATCTGATTCTCGATCTCATCGATCCTGCCGATGTCCTTCTCCTCGAGATACCTCATCCTTGCTATCGCCTCTCTGACCGGAAGGTTGAACACATCGTTCATCGTTGCGCCCTTCCGCAAGGCGTCCATGGCTATGCTGTGGAAGAGCAGGATCGTCCTTAGCATCTTGTACTGCTTCTCCATGGAGGCGTATGTGTCGATCTCGTGGAATGCGTTCTGGTGGAGGAAGTCCTCGCGAAGGGACTTCGCTGTCTCAAGGACCAGCCTCTCCTCCTTGGAGAGGGCGTCGACTCCGACCAGGCGGACTATCTCTCGGAGGTTGTCCTCCTCCTCGAGCAGGGTCATCGCCTCGATCCGCAACGGGCTCCATTCGTCGTCGAACTTCATATCCCAGAACTCGTCCAGCTTCTCCGTGTACAGCGAGTAGCTCATAAGCCAGTCGATCGCGGGGAAGTGGCGCTGGTACGCCAGGGTCGCGTCAAGCCCCCAGAAGACCTTGGCGACCCGGAGAGTGTTCTGACTCACCGGCTCGGACAGGTCTCCGCCCGGAGGCGACACGGCACCTATGGCTGTAACGGACGCCTCCCTGCCGTCCTTGCCGAGCACGACCGCCCGGCCTGCCCTCTCGTAGAAGGAGGCCATGCGGGTTCCCAGGTAAGCGGGGTAGCCCTCCTCGCCGGGCATCTCCTCAAGTCGGCCCGACATCTCCCTCAGAGCCTCCGCCCAGCGGCTTGTGGAGTCGGCCATCAGGGCGACGGAATAACCCATGTCTCGGTAGTACTCCGCCATCGTGATACCGGTGTAGATGCTCGCTTCCCGGGCCGCCACCGGCATGTTGGACGTATTTGCTATCAGCACCGTGCGTTTCATAAGCGGATGCCCCGAGCGCGGGTCCTCAAGCTCCGGGAACTCCAGGAGGACGTCCGTCATCTCGTTGCCTCGCTCGCCGCAGCCGACATAGACGACTATCTCCGCCTCGGCCCACTTGGCGAGCTGGTGCTGCACCACTGTCTTGCCGGAGCCGAAAGGTCCGGGTACACAGGCGGTTCCGCCCATCGCTATCGGGAAGAAGGTGTCTATGACCCTCTGGCCCGTGGTCATCGGAGTTACGGGGGGAAGACGCCTGGCAACGGGGCGAGCCTTGCGGACCGGCCAGCGCTGAAGCATGGTCACGTTTTGCTTCTTCCCGTCGTTCTCCAGCACCGCTATGACATCCTCGACCTTGAACGACCCCTTCTCGATCTTGGCGACTTTTCCGCTCATTCCGATCGGGACCATCACCCTGTGCTCGACCAGGATGGACTCCTGCACTACTCCCAGTATGTCGCCCTGCCCCACATGGTCTCCAGCCTTGACCTTGGGGACGAAGTCCCATTTTTTCTCCCTGTCAATGGCCGGGACGTCGATTCCCCTCGAAATATAGTGGCTCTTCGCCACGTCCTCTATGAGGTTCAGCGGCCTCTGCACTCCGTCATAGAACTGCTCGATGAGCCCCGGACCGAGCTCCACGCTGAGCGGCTCTCCGGTGCTGACTACCACCTCGCCCGGCATCAATCCAGACGTCTCCTCGTAGGCCTGGATCGAGGCCGTGTCCCCTCTGAGCTCGATTATCTCGCCTACGAGGCCGAGGTCCCCTATCCTGACCACGTCGTACATTCCGGCGCCTAACATTCCTTTTGCCACAACCAGGGGGCCGGAGATCTTCTCAATAGTGCCCTTAATTATCTTTTCAGCGGCCACAATCTATCGCCTCCATACTTCTATTCATTACTTCACCGCGAAAATGTCCATTCCGACCGCACGCTCGACGCCCTTGCGGATCGATTCAATACCGACTCCCATGCTCCCCTTTAGACCGGGGATCGGGATGAAGCTGGTATCGTACTCGTCGTTCAGTTCATCGATTCGGCTTGAATGAGATACAAAAAAGGCCTCCTGGACGAAGACGACGGCATAACCCGACCTCGCAAGATCGAGAAGGACCGCGTCGACCCTGGAAGCGTCTTCCTGTTTTACAATGCAAGGCTTCACTCCGACGGCCTGGAAAGGAAGGACTGTCTCGTACTCGCCGACAGCGGCCATGGGAGCTCCTGATATTTTAGCGGCCATGACGAAGCAACCTCCTCGCTACGCTCCTGTCCGTGTCGTTCGCCACGGAGACCAGGGCGATCCGCAGATTCTTTGCCTCGAGCTCCTTCTGCCACAGGAAGGAAATCACATTCTCAGGCGCGAAGGCCTCGTACTTGGCTCTGCCCAATACGGCGCTCACGTACTCGTCCAGCACTTTTTCCATATCTACCAGCATGGCGCCGATATCGGACATATCCTGGACGTTCGCAAAGACACCGGACACATCGGAGTAAGAGAGGATACGGGGCCAGCTCTCGACCGGCTCGTTCAGTATAGGCAACAGCTTATCCGTCGACAGCCAGCCTCCCTCGTGCATGAAGGAAGCGACATATCCGGCCTCCGCGTCCATCCGCTTCAGACGCAGGAGGTTCCGTATGTTCTCCGCGTCGATCCTGCCCTTCACCCAGCGGACGGAGGACTCGAATCCCGTCTCCGCCGCCAGCTCCGCTAGAACGGAGAACAGCCCCGCATCGAGTATGTTCTCCACCTGCAGTATATCTTTGGTCTGTTCCCACTGGGTCAGACACTGGGGCACAAGTCGATGCAGCCCGAACGGCAGAAGCCTGTAGTCCTCGCTTTCGATGGCCATGATCAGGCTGTCCGTCGGGACGACTCCCAGAGAAGTCAAGAGGTCAAAACGCCTCTCTCCGCCATCTCTGACCAGGATCGCGCTCTTGACGAGAACCTTTACATTGTGAAAGTCGTAGGGTAGGCGGCACAGGTGAACCAGGCGAACGTCGGGGACGAACTTCTGCACCTCCTCGTAGGTGTGCAGAAGCTCGGCTTCGATCACCCTGTCAAAGTCCGTTCCACCCTTGAGCTCTGCGAGCCAAGATGAATATGTAGTCTCGGCAAGGACTTTAAGGGCCGAATCCAGATCCTCGCAGTCCAGCATTCGCTGGATCAGCCCATCCTCGAGAAGACGTCCGGACATCGCCCGGAGTCGCGCAACCGTATAGGCGAAACGCTCAGCCGGAGCCATGGAGCGTCACCTCCGATCACGCCGAAAACAGCCGCTTGACAACGTCTGCCTCGATCTCGTCTCTAACCCAACGGACAAGCATTTCAAAGGAGCAATCCGTCTCGATGTCATCCTGTTCGAGATAAAAACCGCCTGAAATATCCCGCTTCTCATCGCCGAGCTTCAACGACCAGCCATTGGCCTCATTGAGCTTCGCAAGCCAATCGGCCGTTATCCTCTTCTCGGACTTTGACACCAAGACCTGCTCAGTGCCGGACTGAACGGCCTTTTTCATCAGGTCGCCGATGAAGGCGAAATACTTGTCGTCGGGCAGGGTGGCAAGGATCTTCACCGCTCCCTCGAACGCATCTGTTATCGCCCTCTGCTTCACGCCGAGCTCCAGCTTTTTCACGTCAAGGGCGGCCACGATCTCCCTTCTTCGGAAGATCTCCGGCTGTTCACCCTTGAAGCGGGAGGCGTACCCGTCCTCCACGCTCTTTATCTCCAAGTCCGCGCTCTTCTTGATGGACTCGGCGTCCTCTCTTGCCTTAGCGAGGATCCTCTCGGCCTCTTCACGCGCATCGGATTCGATTTTTTTCTTTATATCTGCCAAGGACATCTTTGCATCCCCCCAGACGAACTACAGAGTAATTCCGTTGAGGAGGATTATGCTCATTAGAAGTGAAAGAACAGCGTAGGTCTCCACCATCGCGGGCAGAATGACTGCTTTTCCCGTCTCCTCCGGGCGTTTAGCTATCATCTGGATGCTGGCGGCCGAGGTCTTGCCCTGAGCTATTGCCGAGAAATATCCTCCAATGGCGATCGGAAGGCATGAGAAGAAGATACCCAGCCCCTGCCATACGTTGACTTCCACTGGCGAACCGCCGAGCAGTCCGACCTTGAGAATGGCGAAGAAGGCGATCAGAAGCCCGTAGATTCCCTGCGTGCCGGGAAGGGCCTGAAGCAGAAGGACGAGACCGAACTTGCCGGGATCCTCCGTCATGACGCCCGCGCCCGACTCGCCTGCAATTCCGACACCGATCGCCGAACCCGCTCCAGCCCAACCAGCGGCCATTGCCGCACCAAGGATTGCCAGCATTACACCAAGAAGTTCCATAATAAGAATTACACTCCTCTCGTTTTCAGGTAGCTCTGGAATAGTTTGATCTATATTCTAGCGAAGCCCCTAAGCCAGGGCTTGTATAACAAGTTCATCCCGCTTTTTCTCGCTTGCCGGGGAGAACAGCTCATTCCTCGGATTCGCTCTTTATCGACACGAAGGCGGTCTTGTAAGTCAGGGGCGAAAAGACCGTCCCTCCACCCGAGTAGAACTTGCTGAAGAACTCGACATATTGCAATCTGAGGGAGTGGACGAAGGCGCCGAGCAGATTGACCGCGAGGCTGAATATATGCCCGCCCACCACCAGCAGGATTGCTATGGCCCAGCCGATAAAGGGGATGTCCCCGGCCAGACCGGCCAGCATGTTTATTATTACCCCTACCGCGCCGGTTGCCAGCCCAAGAGCCAGAAGGCGACTGTAGCTTAGCACGTCTCCAAGGTACGAGGTAACGTCGTACAGGCTAAGCACTCCCGAGACGGCCTTTCCAAAAATGCCCTCCTTGGCCCTCCCCTGGGTTGCTACGAGAATCGCCGCTCCTATGAAGGAGACAATCTTCGCGACCAGACCCATCCCTTCGGACAGGAAGCCGCTGGCAACCCCACCCCACAGAAGCAGACCGACAAGCAGGACGATCCATCCTCCGACGTCAGCGAAGGCACCCATGTAGTCCTTCTTTCTCAGGGCGTCGTAAAACGCTATGAACAGACCGAAAAAGAGCTGGATCACTCCCAGCGCCAGTGATATGGCGAGGAAGCTCATCGGATTGTCCATCGGGTTGAGGATCAGGAAGAAGTCCTTCGCAGGGCGAAGGAACGACAGGAATGAGAATGCGTCCACCATATCGCCGAACCAGCTTCCCGTCAGAGCGCCTACGATGATCGTGGAGACCCCGGACAGTATGAACAGCTGGAAGAAGCCCTTGAAAGACACGGGCATGTCTTTGAACTTCTTGGTGAACCACATGAACAGACCGACCGTTATCACACCATACCCCGCATCCCCTAGGCACATTCCGAAGAAGATGAAGAAGAACGGGGCAAGAAGGGGTGTCGGATCTATCTCGCCGTACTTGGGCACTCCGTAGAGACGCGTGAGGTTCTCAAACGGCAACGACCAAGGGGCGTTCACCAGGAGTGAAGGAGGTGAGTCCTCCGGGGAGGGCTTGAACAGAAAGAGCTCCACCGAAGTTCCAAAAGGAGAGAGAGCCTTGGTAAGACGAGGGACCGCGGACTCCGGAACCCATCCGCGAAGCATTACCACCTGTTCGGTGGTGGCCCCCGATGAGAGAGCCTGGTACCTGTCTCGCGTGACCGTCCAATAGTCGCTCAGGGATCTGATATCCAGGACGTGCCCGGCTGCTATGTCGGCGATCTCTTTTAATATTTTCTCCTCCTCGGCCGTCAGAAACACCTTTCTCTCGGCCATGGCGGCACTCTCTTCTTCAACAGTTTTTTTCAAGGAAAGGGGAACTTCGACCCTGCTGAAGGAGTGCTTCGCAAGAGACTCCGCGACCTTCTCGGCGAGGGATTCTTCGTAGAAGACGGCCACCCAGCCCTCCTGCTCTTTTTCATCGGGGATGGAAGTGTACACCTCCCCCATCGAGGACAGTACGGCTTCAACCTCCGCCCTCCACGCCTCGATTTTGGACACGGGCATAGTGCCGAGAACTCCACGGACGCGTTCCGTCCCGTATGTCAATAATTCGAAGGGATAGGGGAAGTTCACGAGGGAGGACAGCAGAACCTCCGTCGAGCTGATCTGAGCCAACTCCGAGCGTATCTCTATAAGACGACGTTCAAGGGCTCTGACATCGCCGGAAAGGGACATCATGTCCGTCCGCTCCTCCAGCGCCTTGCCTTCTGTTAGGGAGAGAGCCTCCCTGTCTCCGAGGGCTCTTGCCATAGGGGATACTTCATCGTTGAAATGAGGTTCCAGAAAACGAAGAAGAAACCGGGCCTCTGCAAGCAGACTTTCTACTCGCTGCAGATCGGGATGGATGAGGGCGGTTCCTTCAGATGCAGAGTCGCTGTCAAAAGGGACAACTTCATACGACCCTGTCTTTTGAAGTGCGTTCAGCACGTTGTCCAGATCAGACTTGTGAACGAACAACTCGGCCTTTTTAATGCCCTCCACTGCCATATCGAGAAATCACCTCTTCTGAAATCCACTGGGCCGTGCCGTCCGTCTTTCGGCCGTACTGACCGGCAAGTTCTTCGGACTTCTTTCGACCGGCTTCAAGGGATGTTCTAGCTTTTTCCTCCGCTTCCTGCTCCGCCTTGGCCGTGTTTTCCTTGAATAGCCTGAAGGCCTTCTGCTTTGCTTCTTTAATCCTGAGTTCAGCTTGGTTACGGGCTTCAGTCACCATTCGAGCGGCTTCATTCCTTGCCTCTTTCACAATCTCCTTCGAACGGGCCTCAACCTCCTTGATCTCTTCAGCCAGATTAGCTGCCATGCGCTGCACCTCCTCTCGAGAGAAATAATCACTTTAACTACTATCAGGTTTAAGGACACCATAAATATCAACTATTTTATTACCAGTCGGAATTTGTGTCAAACGCAAAGACATGTCTAATGAATAACCATTAATTCACTCTCATTAATACTGAATTCTGAATGGGGACACAACGGAAAGCGAGGGGGAAAATGGAGCGGACAACGGGATTCGAACCCGCGACCCTTAGCTTGGGAAGCTAATGCTCTACCAACTGAGCTATGTCCGCGCCTCAATTTTTTCCGATGGTATTATATCCGCCGTTCCCCAAATATGCAAGGCTCGTTTTTCCGATTAGAAAGCCGGCTGATAGTCAAGCGCGTTTGAAACATGCCACCGTTTCGACATGGACTGTTTGAGGAAACATATCGAAACATGTCAGGTCCTCGATCAGAAATCCACCGTCGCAAAGCAGAGCCGCGTCACGGGCCAAAGTCGCGGGGTTGCAAGAGACGTACACGACCCTGTCGGGGCGTCGCTCGATTATCGCCCCGAGCACATCCGCATCACAGCCGGTCCGCGGAGGATCCAGCACCACCGAGTCAAAACCGCCGTCCAGGGAGGGAATGACGCATCCGACCTCGCCTTCTATCACCTCCACCCTGTCCGACAGGCCGTTCCTCTCCATGTTTTTCCTCATCATCTCCACGGCCGAAGGCCACTCCTCCACCGAGGTCACGCGAGCGCACCTCTCAGCGATAAAGGCAGTTAGCGCGCCGACGCCGCTGAACAGCTCCAGGACCTCCTCGCCCCCGCCAGTTGAACAGGTGTATGCCGCGTGTTCGAAGAGGGCCCTGGCCTGGTTCGTGTTCACCTGGAAAAAGGACGTGGAGTCGTAGTCGAACGCGAACGGGGGAAGCACCTCACGGAGGAGCCCGTCGCCGTGGAGGACGTACGTTTCGGGGCCAAGGATCACGTTTCCCGGCGCGGTGTTTATGTTCAACGTGAAGCTCCTCAGGGTGGGGACAGCCTCCATCAGGGAGGGCAGGAGAACTCTCCGAAGCACGTCCCTCTCCTCCTGCGTCGGATGCCTCGACAGAACGAGGGAGACCAGTGAATCCGGACTGTTGATGCCCTGGCGGAAGATCGCGTGGCGCAGGAGGCCCCTCTCGACGCGCTCGTCGTAGGGCTCGAGGCCGAGGGTAGGCAGGATCTTCGAGGCCCTGGCGAAGAGGTTATCTATGAGTGGCCCCGACACCGGGCATGAATCCATCGGCACGACATCGTGGCTCCCCCTGGCGTAGTAGCCCATTGTCGCGCGCCCGCGATACATCCGGATGGGCTGTGCGGTCTTGTTGCGATAACCCGTCCGGTCCGGACTAGGGACGCAAGGAGATATGGGGGGGAAGGGCCTTTTGCATATTCGACGAAAGGCGTCCTCTAGGATCGACCTCTTAAGCTTGAGCTGAAGAGGGTAGGAGGCATGCTGAAGCTGGCAGGCGCCGCAACGGTCGTAGACAGGGCAGAAGGGGGTTGTCCGCTCTTCGTGCGGCTCAAGCACGTCCACGCACGTCGCCGTGGAATAGCTCTTTTTTGTCGCTATGATCTTCGCTTTTACCGTCTCACGAGGCAGAGCCTTGCGAACAAAGACCACTCCACCGTCAGGCAGTCGGCCGATGGAACTCCCGTCGCTGCTGATCCTGTCGGTTCTTATGACCACGACATCCCCTCTTGCGGCCAAATCTACTCCTCCCTCTTTATCCCCCGTTATTCTACACGAGAATCCTCGGCCATGACAAGAAACCGCGCCCGCTCCCATTCGGGATACGGCCGCGGTTCAGAGGATATGCCAGTTATGAGCGATCTAAAGGTGGATGCTATTTTTGAAAATGGCGTACCCTTCGTCGAATGCCTGCGAGTTCATCTGCTTGGTCTTCTCGGGCACCTTCGCCAGGATTGCCTTCTTAACCGACTCCGGCCGCGCTATCTTCTCCAGTTCCAGAACCCTGGCGACCGCTCCAAGGGCGACCATATTAGTGGTTATCTCGTTTCCCACCTTCTCGCGGGCCGTGCGTACTATGGGCAGGTAGTAGATGTTCGCGTCGACGTGCGGAAGGCTCGTGACGAAGAAGTCGTCGTATATGATGCGCCCGCCGGGAAGAGTGTCCGGCGCGTACTCCTCTGCCGCCTGTTGGGTGAGTATCACCTGCAGGTTCGGCTTCATCGCCTTCGGATAGTCTATAGGCTCCGTGGCGATGATCACTTCCGCCTTGGACTTGCCGCCTCTCGCCTCCGGGCCGTAGGACTGGGTCTGTACCACGCTGAGCCCTTCCTCGAAGAGGGCGGCCGCCTCCCCGGCGACCACCGCTGCAAGAATTATGCCCTGCCCGCCGGAGCCGGCGAAGCGTATCTCATATCTACTTGCCATCTTTCAGTCCTCCCACCCTTTTGACCAATGCCTGGTACTGCTCAGTGTACTCGGGGATCTTTTTCTTGACGAACTCCCCGACAACGATTTTGCCGGCAAGCTCCTCGGGCGACATGTCCTTGGCCTTTACCATGGGAACCGAGTTCGCCTTGAAGAAGTTGACGTTGTCGATAGGCGTCCTGCGGTTGTTCTTCCGCCCGAACTGGGTGTGACAGTGAGTAAGAATCTCGACCACGGAGAAGCCCTTGTTTGTGATCGCAGCCTGTATGAACTGTTCCGCCTGCTTTGGGTTGGCGATGGTGGACCTTGCGACATAGGTCGCCCCGGCGCCCTCGGCCAGCCTGCAAATATCGAAGGCGGGGTCTATCGCACCATAGGGGCTGGTCGTAGCCCAGCACCCGGAGGGAGTCGTCGGCGAGATCTGCCCGCCCGTCATCCCGTAGATGTTGTTGTTCATCACGATCGCCGTGACGTCGATGTTCCTCCTGCAGGCGTGTATGAAGTGGTTTCCACCTATCGCCGCGCAGTCGCCGTCGCCCATTACATCTACCACGGTCAGCTCGGGATTGGCCAGCTTGATCCCAGTGGCGAAGGCCAGGGAGCGTCCGTGCGTGGTGTGAACCGTGCAGGCGTCGATATAGCCTGCCATCCTGCTTGAACAACCGATACCAGAAGCGATTACCGTCTGGGTCTTGTTCTTTCCAAGATTGACCAGGGCCCTCAGCAGGGAGTGCATAATAATTCCATGTCCGCAGCCGGGGCACCAAATATGGGGGAAAAACCTGGTTCTTAGCCAGTTGAAAACTTCAGGGGCGGGCATCTCTAGGCCACCTCCTCGATGAGGGTCAAAATTTCCTCGGGCTTGAACAGCTCGCCGTTCACGAGGTTTTGGGGCACTACCTTGGCCTTTCCTCGAACCGCCCGCTCCACCTCGAGCACCATCTGGCCGCAGTTAAGCTCGGGCACGATTATCGTCTTTGCCTTCCTGGCCAGTTTCTCCAGCTCCTTGTCCGGGAAGGGCCAAAGGGTCACAGGACGGAAAAATCCCGCCTTGATCCCCCTGACACGGGCCTCGTGAACTGCGCGCAGGCTGGTGCGGGCCACGCTTCCGTAGGCGAGGACGAGGATCTCCGCGTCATCTGTCATCACGGTCTCGTACTCGACTATATCGTCGCGGAAGCGATCTATCTTGCGCATCAGGCGCTTCATCATCTTCTCGATCTCTTCGGCGTTGTTCGTAGGGAAGCCCCACTCGTTATGCGTCAGCCCGGTGATGTGCCAGGTATACCCGTCTCCGAACGAGGCCATGCAGGGCAGATCGTCCTTGGGGTCCGGCTGATAGGGGATGAACTTCTCGGGGATATCCACTGGGCGCTTTCTCTCCGTCAGATCCTTCGGGGTTATCTTGGGAGGGACGACCTTCTCCCGCATGTGACCAATGATCTCGTCGCTCATTATGAGTACGGGCTGACGGTACCTCTCGGCCGCATTGAAGGCCTTGATCGCTATCTCGTAGCACTCCTGGACGGAAGAGGGGGCGTAGCAGATAACCCCGTGGTCGCCGTGAGTCCCCCAGCGGGCCTGCATGACATCCTGCTGGGCGGCTTTGGTGGGAAGCCCCGTTGAAGGTCCTCCTCTCATAACGTCGACGACGACTATGGGGATCTCTGCGATGTAAGCGAAGCCGAGGTTTTCCTGCTTGAGTGAAAATCCGGGTCCGGACGTGGCCGTAAGTGCTTTCTTGCCTGCTATCGAGCCGCCTATCGTGGCCGCGATTCCTGCGATCTCATCCTCCATCTGTATGAAGCACCCGTTGAGCTTTGGAAGCTCCTGGGCCATTATCTCGGCGATCTCGGTCGAAGGGGTGATCGGGTATCCCGCGAAAAACCTGCATCCGGCCGCCAAAGCCCCGTAGGCTAGCGCCTCGTTTCCCTGCCAAAAAGCCACATCAGGCATCCTTAACATCCTCCTTAACCGTAATCGCCAGATCCGGGCATATATTCTCGCACTGCCTGCATCCTATGCAGTCATCCTGCCTTGCAACGACGGCCTTCTGACGGATCTCGTCGAGTTCCAGCACCTTTTTCGGGCAGATGTGAATGCATAGAGAACAGCCCTTGCACCAAGAGTTATTGACCAAAACCTCGTGTTTCTTCGGCAAGAAAGTCACCTCCTACGTTATCTTAGAGACCACGACAAAAACAACGTTGAGCTAAAGAAAAGAATATCCCCTATCATCTGGACAAGCAAGCGCCTTCCAATATTTATCTTTTTTATCTAATAGGAATGAAATGGATAAATATGATAATAATTAGCGGGCTCGTCCAGTGTCCGGGTCACGATGGAAGGATGCCCTGATAAGAGAGGGAATTACTGCGGAGTCCTTTTTCCGCAAGGCCATTGCCACGGAGGTAGACCCCCTGGGGAGGACTTGTTCCATTCTTTCAACTGCTGGGAAAAGACGGGCCGTTTTTTCCGGCCTGTCGGTCATCCATGAGACGTCCTTGAAACCGTCCTTCATCACCGAGGAGACGGCCTCCAGAAACTCTTCCGGGATATAGGCGCGTTCCGGCAAAAGGCGCGTCAAAGTGCAATTGCCCCCCTCTGATTCATAAAGGGCGCCGTAAATCTTCCCACCGCCGCCCTGGAGCACTACAGCAGCCGTACCGCAGGCGAGCCCCAACCCCTCCGATGCTGTGCACTCGAGGGATGAAAGCGGTATCACCATTTGGCCTCCGGCCCAGGCTAAAAAGGTTACGAACGAGATGCCGACCTTTATTCCGGTGAAGGACCCCGGCTCGGTCACCAC
Organism: Synergistaceae bacterium; assembly: GCA_012521675.1. Lineage (NCBI taxonomy): Bacteria > Thermotogati > Synergistota > Synergistia > Synergistales > Synergistaceae > Synergistaceae bacterium. The sequence continues at coordinate 63,641 of JAAYLU010000015.1, forward strand.
CGAGTACAGGGATACGGACTCCACTCTTACGGCCAGGGAGTCGAGCAGGCTTTGAAAAAGCCCCGGGAGCATCGACGCCTGCCTCATCCTCGCGTCGACGTTCACCTCACCGCGCACCATCCCGTCTATCGCCACCCCAAGCGTGGTCCACGCGGTGCAGCAGTCCACGGAGACAATAATCTCACTCATAAATATAATTCCCTCTTCATATCCAAAAATAGTTGCTCCAACGCCCGTTTCGCCATTTCCCCCTCGGCCGAGAAGGTCAACTCCCTCTCGTCGTCTTCACCGGTGAAGGCGAAGGATATTCTCCACAGCTGCGAGAAGTCCCAGGGCGTTCCCCTGTCGGCCCACTCTATGAAGATCACGTCGGCGACATCCATGTAGTGGTCCATATCCAGCTCCGACGGGTCTACGAAGGAGAGCCTGTACAGGTCTGAATGAACCACCGTCCTTCCGTCGCACTCATATACGTTCACCAGGGTGAAGGAAGGGCTTCGTATATTCGAGCATCCCAGAGCTAGACAACATCCGCGGACAAGGACTGTCTTCCCCGCTCCGAGATCTCCCTCAAGCAGGATGGCGAGGCCGGTGAAGGCGCGTCTTGCGATCATCTCCCCGACATGGGAGGTCAGTTCCTCAGACTCGGACCTGATGGTAAAGGGGAAACGCTCCACCTTCATCGACCCTCTATTTCCTCTTCCGTCTCAGGAGAAAAACAGCGAGCAGGGTTCCAGCACCCACGAAGTAGAGCAACAAGACCATCGGCGCAAGCGTGATCTCCTTTACGCCCATCCTGCCTACGCCGAATATCCAGAGCGCAGCCATCGCGAAACTCGCGAGGCTGATGCGGAAGCCCTTCCATCGGATTCGCTCCGTCTTGTTCTGCTCTTCATCCCAGTCTATGCGTTTTCTTTCCCTCATTGCCTCTCTTCCTCATACTTCCGATTACCTTCGGCATGGCATCCGCCACCTCCGACGCCAACGCCCCGTCTATTCCACTTTCGCAGGATATCATCCGTCCGGCCCTGCCGTGCACATAGGCTCCCAGGCGGGCGCTGTCGAACAGCGAGGCCCCCGAGGCCGCAAAGGCCGCTATCGCACCGGAGAGTACGTCACCCGATCCGGGTATCGCAAGAGTCTGGTCCCCCTCCTCCACGGTATCCGAGCTGATACCGTCGTGGATCAGAGTCCTCTTGCCCTTCAACAGGACAACACCGTAGCGAGATGCGATCGTCCGCGCCGCGGCCTCCCTGTCCTCGGAGACTATTTCGCGAGCGAGGCCGAGAAGATGTGCCGCCTCTCCCTCGTGCGGCGTGAGCAGGACCATGTCTCGGCTCGGACGTCGATCCCAGAAGAGCGGAAGCCAGAAAAGACCATCCCCGTCGACCACCAGGGGTTTTGTCCAGGTTTGCATCATTATCCGCACCACCTCCCCCGCCTCGACCGACCTTCCCAGGCCGGGGCCGAGGACCATGCAATCGACACGCGACTCCCAAGAGCTCAGCAACTCGAGGACGGAATCGACCGTACGTCCGAAAAGACCGGACAGAAACACTGCCTCCGGCAGCGAAGAGGCAGCGGCCGCGCAGATCGGCTCGTCGGAGAATATCACCGCGAGACCGCATCCCGCACGAAGAGCTCCCCGTGCGGCGAGAACCGGGGCACCCCTGTAGATGTCGCATCCACCGACGACGACCACCCCTCCCCGGACCCCCTTGTGCATCTCCTCCGGTCTCTCCGGCAGAAGGGCTTCGTAGACCGTCATTCGACCGCCTCGAGGACGACCATCGCGACGGCATAGTCGCCTTCGTGAGATATGGAGAGAAAAATCTTCTCAGATCCCCCTAACGGCATTTTATCCTTTATTGAATCAGCTACCCGGATCAACGGCGCGGCGTCCGTCCTCTCCAGCCGGATGCCTCCGCCGAACGCAAGTGCGTACATCGGAATCCCCGAGGCCTTGGCGAAGGCCTCCCTCGCGGCGAAACAGGCCGCGAAGTGCCTCGCCGGCCTGGCCTTGTCAAGAGCGTAGCTTATCTCGTCCGAACTGAAGACCCTCTGCACGAATCGATCCGATCGTATTGCCCTCTCCATCCGGGCGATACTACAAAGGTCGACTCCTATGCCGATAATCACGCAAACCCTCCCCGATGGGGGCGACGACCTTCCATAGGTTCAAGCAGGTCACTCGCCTCTTTTCATCTTGTCCGAAAGACGCTCCAGGGCCACATTCGCGAGCGCATGACCTCCGGCCGCCGCCCTGCCGTACCAGTCGGCCGCCCTATCGATGTCCTTCGGGACGCCCCTCCCGAACTCGTAGCAGAAGCCGAGTCCAAACTGGGCGGAGATTTCGCCCTGCTCGGCGGCCTTGCGGTACCAGGCCGCGCCCTTGGCATCGTCGCGCGAAACTCCCGTACCACCTGTGTATATTCGGCCTAGAGCGGTCTGCGCCTCCGGGTGCCCTTGGCCTGCGGCCTTTTTGTACCACTTTGCGGCCTGTACCGGGTCGGGGTCCACTCCCCTCCCCGTATCGTACATATCCCCGAGGACAAACTGGGCATGGGCCGACCCGGAGGCCGCAGCCCTGCCATACCAGAAGGCCGCGGCTCTTTCGCTTCTGCTCACGCCCTTCCCCTGTTCATACATCCGCGCCAGTATCAGCTGTGCCTCGGTATGCCCCTGCTCTCCGGCCCTTTGATACCAGTCCGCGGCCTGAGTCTCGCTCGGCTTGAACCCCAGTCCCTGTTCGTAGAGACTGCCCAAACTGAACTGGGCCCGCACGTCGCCCTGTTCTGCGGCGCGCCTGTACCACTTTGCAGCCTGAGCATAATCCTGCTTCCTCCCCCTGCCGCTCTCATAGGCCAGGGCCAACGAGTGCTGGGCATGCACATATCCCTCTTCGGCCGCCTTCTCGTACCAGTCGGCAGCCCTGGACGGATCGGGAGGCCCAAGGGTACCGGAGGAACTCATTCTGCCGAGAGCGTACTGGGCCGCCGCGTCTCCCTGCCTAGCAGCCTTCATGTACCATTCGGCAGCCTTCTCGCGGCTGCCGAACAGCCCTCCGAACTCGTAAAGCCTCCCCACGCTCCTCTGCGCCGAGGGGTCTCCTCCCTCGGCCCTCTCCATCAGGTCCCTCGCGGCAAAGAAGAGAAAACCTCCGCCCGCAAGCAGGGCCAAGGAGAGAAAGAAGAATAACCAAGTGACAAAGCGCCTGATCCTGCCCCTGGGCCTGGCGGGTTTCTTCTGTTTTCTTCGCGAGGCGGCATGAGCGTCGGCTCGCTCCGACTCGGGCCTTTCAGGGGCTCGCGGGGTCGCTTTCGCATCGTAACTTGAAAAACGAACATCCCCCAGCAGGCCCTCCTTCAGCTCCCTCATGCTCTGGGGGCGATCCTCCGAGGCTAGCGAGAGGGCGCGCATCAGCGCGGCCTCCGCATAGCCGGGAATAGATATCCCCATGCTTATCGGCGATGGGAGCACGTCTTCCTCCAGCCTGTCGAGGGCATCCGCCGGGACCATCCCCGCGATGCACCGGTAGAAAGTGGCCGCCATGCCGTAGACGTCGGACCATGGGCCGAGCCTCCTGCTGCCCCTGTACTGCTCCGGCGGGCTGTAGCCCTTTTTGAGGATCACCGAGTGGTGGCGCTGCTGTATCAGGGAGAGCACTGTCTTTGACGCGCCGAAGTCCAGCAGCTTGATCTGCCCGAAGCGGGTCAGGAAAATGTTGTCCGGGCTTATGTCCCTGTGGATCAGTCCGGAGGCGTGCACTTCGTCGAGAGCGTCCATCAGCGGGGAGAGAATGGCGAAGGCCTCCCCGAAGGAGAGACGTCCTCCCCTCTCCTTTATATGCGCCATGAGGGTCCGTCCCTCGAGCAGGGTCATCACCATGTAGGCGGAGCCGTTCTCCTCGAAGAAGTCCTTCACCGAGACGATGCACGGGTTCCCCTCGAAGCGCGCGAGCGTCCTCGCCTCCTCGATGAACTTCTCCATCCCCTTGACGAAGTCCTCCCTGATCTCCTCCGATGCGTGGGTGACGGATCTGTCCTCGGGGTTTCGTATCGCGAGCCCGGTCGGGAAATACTCCTTGATAGCGAGCTTGGTCTTCAAAAGCAGGTCCATCCCCAAGTACGTCATCCCGAACCCGCCCTGCCCGATCAGCCTCCCCACGACATAGCGACCGTGTACGATCGTGCCCGGCTTCAACCGGTTCCAGTCGCCGTCGGTCGACTTGGATTCGCTGTAGCCGCAGGCAGGGCAGACGTCCTCCCCCCGGCCGGGGGAGAAGCAGGCAATGCAGAGAGAGTTCAGATCGGCGGAAAGAGGCCCGGTGGAGGGGTTGAGATCCCGGTGCTCTTCGGTCAACGGGATCACCCCTCGCTCACGAGGGCCAGACAAAGGACCGTGACATTGTCCTGAAAGGGACGCTTCTCCTCAAGGACTCGCTCCACAAGCGCGCTGCTCCACTCCTGCGGATCACGCGAATAGAGGGCGAGGATGGCCTCCTCGTCAAGCGTCTTGTACAGGCCGTCCGAGCAGAGAAGCAGGGTGAAGCCGTTCGGGGGAAGCCCCTCTCCGGAGCTCAGGAGAGACCCCCTGCCGATCCTTGGTATCTCGATGTTGCCGACATAGCTGATCAAGGCCTCCCTTCTCGGGTAGCTCAGCGCCTTCTCCCAATCTATGCGCCCCCTTCTCGCCGCCCTGTCCAGGTCGTTGCCGCACGTGTGATCCTCGGTCAACGGGGTGAGGCTCTGTCCATCGGTCATGTAGAGCCGGCTGTCGCCCGCGTAGACCCAATAGACGCCTCCCTCGTGGATTACAGCGGCGACAAGGGTGGCGCCGCAGTCGCCGATGTGTCCGATTTCCGTCGAAAAGCTATAGACTGCCTCGTTCGCATCCAGAATGGCCCTCTTGAGGGCCTCCTCGATCGTCTCGTCGAGCCCTTTCCGAGAGTATGACTCTATGAACTCGGCGACGGCGATTTTGGCTGCCTCTCCTCCGTCCGCGTGCCCGCCCATGCCGTCGGCCAACACAGCCAAGGCCCCTCCGTGCGCTAAAAAAGAGGCGTTTGAGAGGTCGCTGAAGGCAAAGGCATCCTGCTGCTCGCTCCTAGCGCCTATGTGCTGATGGTTGCCCGGCATGATCTTCATCTATGTCTACTCTCCTCGATGGATCTCGAACTCGTTGTTTTCATCGCCAAGGCGAAAACGACCGCCGGGTGCCATGGACACTGGAGCTGTCATGCGCATCCACTCCGCCCCCCGCAATATGTATACACCGTTCGTGGAGTTCAGGTCCTCCAACACCACGCCGCCGCTCACGGACCCGACCAGCCGCGCATGCAACCTGGACACGGCGGGGGACTGAATCACCAGGTTGCACCGAGCTGGGTCCCTCCCGAAGACCAGTCCCTCCGGCGGTATCGGTATTACCTGTCCCATGAAATTCCCGGCGATCACGAGGACCGACGCCTTTCTTACGGGCCTCTTCTGCCGGTGCCGCACGATAAAGAGAGCCCCCCACCCCCAAACCAGGCCGCCTCCCACCAGGAGTGCGCCTACCGCCAACGCAACATAGTGCAAGGATCATCAACTCCTCACGAGACGCCGATTATTCGTATTCTCAGCTCCGTCTTACCAAGAGTGAGACGATCTCCGTCCTCGATCGGGTAACTCGTCTCGATTGGCACGCCGTTGACCATCGTTCCATTGGAGGAATCCAGATCGCGCACTAAGAGCTTCCCGTCGGTATACTGCAATTCGCAGTGCTTGGCCGAGATCGTGGCATCGCCGGGGACGACCAGGACGGAGGGGGCTACTCTCCGCCCGAGAACCAGCCTGTCCCTTATCTCGGCTTTCAGGGGCGGGCCCGTGTAATTGGCGTCGAACGGCGTAAGCTCCACCCTCGCCGCAGGAGCGCCCGAAAGCAGACGGGTCTGTGCCGTTTCGTTCAATGCAGCGGCCGATTTTCTATCGCCCGAGCCTCGCCGTTTTACGTATACGAAACCGGCTACGACCAGAAGGATCACCCCCACTGCAACAAAAACGCTGCCCCAAACAAACGAACCGGGCTCGTCGGTTTCCGGCACAACCGGCGTAGATGGCGCAGGGGCCAGGACAAGCCTGATGTCCACGCCGTCCATAAGGGTACGGTCGCCCTCGGAGCATGAGAGCTCAAGCCTCTTGACGGTCGATTCCGGCCCGGTCTCGCTAAGCTCGGTCACGAGGACAAGCGCTTGGTCCAGGGAGGATGCCACAGTGTCGAAAACCTGGTTGAAGTGGGAGGTCCCGGTCCGGTAAAGCTCCCCTCCCGATCGTCTTGAAAACTCTCCGATTACCGAGAGGGCAGAGTCCTTCTCGTTTTTGGCCATTGTCCTCAGGACTCCGATCAACTCGCTGGAGACTCGGCCGTCCCAGGCCACTCCCCTGCTCTGCTGAAAGACCCTGATGGCGGCCGTCGTGCGCGGTCCCAACTTTCCGTCGACCGGCCCAGCGTCGTAGCCGAGTTCGTTCAAGAGCTGCTGCGCCGCTATTTTCCTGTTCGCGCTCTCCCTCTCGGGCGAGTCAAACAGGACGGAGTAGATGGGGATCGGATCCACCGCCAGCGCGGAACGGACCTCCTCGGCCGTGGCGCTTCCGGTCGACACCCTGAAGCCGTCGCTGCACAGCACGATGATCCTCCGGCCAGGCAGTCCCGCGCTCCTGGTCCTCGCCAGCTCGAGGGCACGAAGAACCGCCAGGTTCAGATCGGCGCGTTCGTCCTCCGGGGAGAGGGACTGCACTGCATATAAAAGCGCGTTCTGCTCGGCGGTGAAGCCCTGCGCCAAGGAAACCCCCTCCCCGAAAGAGATGACAGAGGCGCGATCACGAGGACCCAGCCTGCGGATCCAATCCGAAACGGCCTGTTGAAGCTCGACGAACCGCTCGCCTCCGACCGATGCGGACGTGTCTATCGCAAACAGAATCAGCAAGCCGTCGTCCACGGCGGAGTATCGCCGAACCTGCGATAAGGCGAGCGGCACCCCGCCGAGGGAGGCGGAAAGGTCTTCCGTGTCTGAGAGATCGCGAGGGGCCCCTTCTCGGTCAAGCAGGTCCGCGTAGACGGTCAACGACGGGTAGTCCAGCCAGGCCTGCCTTATCCCCAGGGACGACGGAGAAGCGAACGCCTCTCTCCCCAGGAGCAGTACTATGATCAGGGCCGCGAGGCGGCTCAGGCCTCCTGCTCTTCTTCCCATTGGAACTCTTCCCCGCACAGGGGTATGAACAGAAACTCGCTTCGCCCCATCTCCAGCCGATCGTAGGCGTTCAGCTTCTCGGAGGCCGACACTTCCTCCCCGTTCAGGTAAATCAGCCCGCGACCACTGCCCGCCTGCACCCTGAACGACCTCTTCTTGGGGTCGTAGACCACGAACGCGTGATCCACCCTCGATATGGTATCGTCGCTCGATATGCATACGTCCATCGAGTCGGCCCTGCCGATGGAATTCTTCTCCGACCTTATCCTGTAGTCGCGACCCCTGTCCGGCCCCTTGATGCATACAAACCAGCCTACCACAGGGTCGATGCCTATCTTTCTTTTTACGACGGCCACGGTATGCCCCTCGTCGATCGCGCTTTTAGAGGGAGGCGCGTCCTTGCGGGACAGCTTTATCGTAGATTCCTCCGCTCCGGCCGGGCGATTCTTCCCAATGTCGACCATGCGCGTCCTCTCCACCTCGTCCGACGGTAGCGCGCACCAAGGACAGGAGCTGTTTACATCCGGATCGTAGAAGTGCCCGTTGGGGCATCGTTTAATTGCCATTCATCACCACTCTCTTTCCTAACTCTGCAACCGCCGCGCCGCTACTCCTTCTCGTACGGCAGACCATCCGCTGCGGGAGGAGTCGATTTGCCGACAAAGCCGATCAGCACTGCCAATGTAAGCAGGAAGGGTATCATCGCCAGCAGCTGTGAAGGTATCGGAAAGAGCCTCTGCATGTCGGCCCTTCCCATGAAGACGGTCAGCCCTTGGGCGGAGCTGAAAAGCAGGCAGGCCGACAGGGTTCCGCCCGGCCTCCACTTCCCGAAGATCATCGCCGCGAGCGCTATGAAACCCTGCCCGCTGACAAGTGTCGCGCTGAAGCGCGAGACTATCGCCACGCTGAGAGCCGCCCCTCCGAATCCCGCGAGAACCCCGGACACAACGACAGCCATGTACTTGATCCCGAACACGTCGATGCCAAGAGTGTCCGCCGCCTTGGGATGCTCGCCTACCGCGCGGATCCTCAGGCCGATGCGGGTCCTGTACAGGACGAACCAGACGAGCAGCACCATCAGCAGCGCTATGTAGACGGTGGCGTACTGATTGAAGACCATGTCGAAAAAACCGTTCTGCTCGAAGACCCCGTTGAAAGGACGGGGGATCTTCGCATCAAGCGAAAGCGAGAGAGTCTGGGTCGCGCCGTCGAAGAAGTAGCGTGACAGGAAGAGAGCCAGCCCGGGCCCGATGAAGTTCATCGCTATCCCGGAGACTATGTGATCGGCCATGAAAGTCACACAGGCCACCGCGTGGAAGAGCGCCAGAAAACCGCCTGACAGCCCGGCGGCCAGGAAGCCCACCCACGCGTCGTTGGCGAAGTAGCCGACCGCCGCTCCCACGAACGCGCCCAGCGTCATCATACCCTCGAGTCCTATGTTGACCACCCCGGCGTTCTCCGAGACCAGCCCCCCGAGGGCCGTGAAGATCAGCGGTGCGGAGTACATGAGGGTGGTGGCCAGTATGAATGCAATGCTTTCAATCAGCATGAGACTCGCCTCTTTCCAGCCTTCTTCTCTGCAGCCTGCGCGCCGCTATCTGGACCATCCGGGGCATGGCCACAAAGAATACGATCGACCCTATGACTATGTTCACCACTTCAATCGGCGCCCTGAGGGCGAATTGGAGCTTCGACCCACCGTACTTCAGAGCTCCGAACAGCAGCCCGGCGGGAACGCAGCCTATCGGCGAGGCGTTGCCTATCAGGGCGACGGCTATCCCGTCGAAGCCCAGCCCCTCCATCGCCGCCAGCTCCGCCGCCTGGCGCGTCCATCCCAGCACGTGAAGGGCGCCCGCTGCTCCTGCAAGCCCCCCCGCTATCGCCATCGAGCAGATCATGCGCCTCTTTATATCGATGCCGACGTGCTCCGCGCAGTCCACGTTGTGCCCCACCGCCCTCAGCTCGTAGCCCAGGGTCGTCCTGTTGAGCAGCCACCAGCACAGAAACGCCAGGAGCAGGGCCACCAGGATGCCCGCGTTGAACGGGGTACGCAGGATATCGCTCCAGACAGGGTGGGCCGCTCGCCACAGCTTCCCTGCCTCGCTGATCTTCCAGACCGGCAGGAAATCAATTCGAGCCGAATCCAGGACGAAGGCGGTCGCCGTAGCCGCGGGGCGCTTGATCCCGGGCAGGGTGACGATGAAGTTGTTGAGATAGAGCGCGATCCAGTTCAGCATGATCGTCGCGATAACCTCGTTCACCCCGAAACGAGCCTTCAGATAACCCGCCGCACCCCCCCAGATCGCCGCCGCCGCTATACCGGCGAAAGCAGCGACGAACGAATGGATCACGGGCGGGAGATCGATGAACGCCCCCGCCAGCGCCGCGCCTAGCGCACCTATGATGAACTGCCCCTCGGCCCCTATGTTGAACAGACCCGTCTTGAAGGCGAAAGCCACCGACAGCCCCGTCATTATCAAAGGCGTCGCGTAGATGACGGTGTAGGACATATAGCTGGGCTTTGAAAAAATGCCGTCGATTATCACACGGTACGCCTTCAAGGGACTATACCCGCTGACGAGAAGGACCAGAGCCCCGACCAGCAGCCCGGTGAAGATGGAGAAGAGAGTCCTCGCCAGGGGAGAGGCGAAAAAGCCTCCCTTTCGCTCCTTAGACATGAACCGCCTCACCTCCCGCCATCAAGAGTCCGAGCTTCTTCTCATCGGCATCTTCTCGGTCGAGCACAGCAACGATCCTGCCCTCGAAGATGACCGCTATCCGGTCCGCCAGGCCAAGGGTCTCGTCCAGATCGAGGGATACGAGCAGGACCCCCTTGCCCTCGTTGCGCACCTGCACCAGCCTCTTGTGGACGTACTCTATAGCCCCCACGTCCAACCCCCTGGTGGGCTGCGATGCGATAAGAAGCTCCGGGCTTCTCGTTATCTCCCTTGCTAGGATCACCTTCTGCTGATTGCCCCCTGAGAGGGAGGACGCGAGGTAGCCCTCGCGCGGCGGCCGTATGTCAAATCGCTCTATCAAATCTCTCGCGTGCTCGCTGATCACCTCGGCATTCAGTATTCCCCTGTCGGAGAAGGGACACTCGGTTCGCTCCTCGAGGATAAGATTCTCGGCGACCGTAAAGGCGCCCACCAGCCCGCGCTTCTGCCTGTCCTCCGGTATCGCGGCGAGACCCATGGCAATTCTCCGTCCCGGTGTGAAGCCCTCTATTTCCACCCCCAGCAGGGAGATAGAGCCCGATTCGACGCGCCTCAGCCCCGTCAGGACCTCGACGAGCTCGGTCTGACCGTTCCCGTCCACTCCCGCAATGGCGAGAATCTCTCCTCGCCTGACCTCGAAGGAGATGCCGTTCAGGGCCTTCAGGCCGCGACTATTAAGGGCGTGGACACCCTTGAGACTCAGCACTGAATCACCGGGCCTGGCCCTGCTTTTGTCCACGTCGAAAGATACGGAACGCCCCACCATCATCTCGGCCAGGTCGCTCTCCGAGTGCGAGGCCACGTCCACGGTCCCCACCTTGATGCCTCTCCTTATCACCGTGCACCTGTCCGCCATGCTCTTAATCTCGCGCAGCTTGTGAGTGATTATGATCACCGTTTTCCCCTCGGCGGTGAGGTTTCTAACTATCATCCCCAGAAACTCGATCTCCTGGGGCGTAAGGACTGCTGTCGGCTCATCCAGGATTATGATCTCCGCGCCCCTGTACAGGCACTTCAAAATCTCCACCCTCTGCTGCATGGCGACCGATATATCCTGAATGCGCGCATGAGGGTCGACGGAGAGGCCATATCTCTCGGAGAGGGCCTTGACCTCCTCCAAAGCGCGAGCCTCGTCCAAAATCCCGAAAGCCCTCGTCGACTCCTGCCCAAGCATGATATTCTCAGTCACCGTGAAGGGCTGCACCAACATGAAGTGCTGATGCACCATTCCCACGCCCCTGTCTATGGCGTTTTTCGGGCTGCCGAGATGCACTTGTTCTCCATTTATGAAAATTTCCCCCGATGTGGGGGGATAAAGACCATAGAGCTGGTTCATAAGCGTACTCTTGCCGGCGCCGTTCTCTCCGAGAAGCGCGTGTACCTCGCCGCGACGCACTTCAAAATCAATCCTGTCGTTCGCGGTGAAGTCTCCGAAGCGCTTGGTTATCCGCCTCATCTCCACGGCTGACTCGGCGGCGGAGTTCGTTGCCTGCCGCATGACGCCACCTCCTGTATCAGAGCGGTGAAGGGGGGCTCGAGAGACGAGCCCCCTTTGCGCGACTATTTAACCTCGACGGCGTTTTTGAACGTCTCCTCGCTGTAGGGGACTACGATCTCCCCGGCTATGATCTTCGCCTTGACCGCCTCGACCTCCTCAAGGAGATCCGCCGGGACGTGCTTGGACGACGTAGGTGCGATATCGACACCGCCCTCGGCCAGCCCGTAGGAGAGAGTCCGACCGCCGTTCCACACACCCTCGGTCAGCTCCTTGGCTACGTTGTACATTGCGTTGTCGACGCGCTTCATGGCGCTGGTCAGCACGTTGTCCGGGGCTAGGTAGTTCTGATCCCTGTCGACTCCGATGGCCCACTTGCCCTGCTCCTTGGCGGCCTCGATAAGCCCGTCGCCGACTCCGCCCGCCGCGTGGAAAACGATGTCCGCCCCCTGCTGGTACATACTGTTGGCTATGGACTTGCCCTTGGCCGCATCGGTGAACGACTCCGCATACTGGCTTAAGATCTCGACGTCCTTGTTCCCATATGCGACTCCGGCGCGGAACCCGTACTCAAACCCCCAGATGACCGGGAAGGACATCCCGCCCAAAAAGCCGACTTTTCCGGTCTGCGTCATCTTGGCCGCGATATAGCCGACTAGGAACGAGGCCTCCTCGGCCTTGAAAATGACGCCTATGAGGTTGTCCGGAGTCTCCTCCCACTCGAAGTCTATGACAGCGTACTTCTGATCCGTGTTGTTCGTGGCGGCCTCCAGCGCGGCGTCGGCCATCTTGAACCCTATACCCCAGATAAGATCCGTGCCCGCGTCGAGCATGGTCTCGAGGTTGGGGCCGTAATCCGCGTCCTGACGCGACTCGATGTAGGATACCTTTACTCCGAGCTCTTTTTCAGCCCTCTGAAGCCCCTCCCAGGCGGATTGGTTGAAGGACTGGTCGTTGACTCCACCTACATCCGTTATCATGCCGACCGAGATCTCGGCCGCCCCGGCCGAAAAGGCGAGAGCGAAAACCAGCAGCAGGGAGAATACCACACCGTATTTCTTCATAACACCCACTCCTCTCGAATTGATGGCCGGCCGCACACTACCGCCGCCAACCTCTTGATATGATCTCATTATCCCATATTCCAAATGGAAAAACAGCCTGGGCGGTTGCATAATCCGGGAAACGGCACCGGAGTGATAGTGGACGGACTCCGCGAGAAGCCTCGTCCACAGGACAGAGCGAGTCGCCTCAATATAACCATCACCGCCGTTTATTCCTCCAAAGGGGCGGGGAAAAGGTCATCCCCGAGGGAGACATGCAGGGGCAGATGGGCCTCGTGCAGTCGGACGACCTTAAGGCCATGCTCTGCAACGGGTGGCTTATAGTGGTCTTCACCATCCTCTACGTGATGGTCCGGGCCATTCTGCTGTGACGATAGAAATAGCTTGGATCGAGATTATCAAAAAACACGCGGAAGAATTCTCCGGGACCGCCGGGCTGGTTGTTCACAGCCTGGCGGACGGGGAAAAACTTGTCCATAACGGCGATAGGGTCTTCTCCTCGGCGAGCCTGATCAAGCTGGGCATTCTCAACACCCTCTTCCTGAAGGCAGCAAGAGGGGAACTGAGCCTGGACGAAAAAATCAAGCTCGGGGAGGGGATGGCCGTCGACGGCGGCCTCCTTCACAAGGTGAGGCCCGGGACCCCTTGGCGGCTCGACGACCTTGCGCTGCTCATGATAGTCCTGAGCGACAACACTGCGACCAACATGCTCATCGACAGGCTGGGAATCGAAGAGATCAACCGCGATTTCAAAAGACTGGGCCTGGAGAATACCGTATTGGGGAGGAAAATGCTGGATTTCGAGGCCAAGAAGGCGGGCAGGGACAACTTTACTACCGCTGCCGACACGGCCCGCATTCTCGAGGTGCTCCATTCCGGCGAGGAACTCCCCCCCGGGTACAGGGCCAGGGCCATGGACATCCTGTCGGCCCAGAAGCTGAACAACAAGCTGCCGGGGCTGATCCCCGTGGACGACCCCGACGACCTGGAGCAGTTCCTGGCCCATAAGACCGGGGAGTTGCCCGGGATCGAGCACGATGCCGGTATCTTTTTCTTCAAGTCGAAGACTCCGGTAGTTGCAGTAGTGCTCACCGAGGGGCATGACAGGCAGGAGGCAGTTCAACTCTGTGCCTGGGCGGGCAAGACGATTTACGAGGCCTTCAGGGAGGTCGAAAGATGAAGATAAAAGCGCTTAGTCTCGGCCACCTGTCCGTGCCCCTGAAAAAACCCTTCAGAACGGCCCTCCGCACGGCCCTTGAAGTCACCACCAACGTGGTGATAGTGGAGACGGATGGGGGATTGAAGGGCTACGGCGAAGCGCCTCCCACCGCCGTGATAACAGGGGATACAAGCGGTGCCATCAGGGGTGCGGTGAAGGAGCGCCTAGAACCGCTCCTGGTGGGCAGGGAAGCAGACGACCTGAACGGCCTGCTCGACACGGTGGACTCCGCCCTCGTGGGCAACAGCTCCGCAAAGGCCGCCGTGGACATCGCCCTGCACGACCTCTGGGGAAAGATGATGAACAGGCCCCTGTACTCCCTCCTCGGCGGGGCGGCAAAGACCATGGAGACGGACTACACCATCAGCGTCAACGCCCCTGATACCATGGTAAAGGACAGCCTTGAGGCGGTTGCGGAGGGCTACTCCGCCCTTAAGATCAAGGTGGGGACGAACTCGGACCTGGACATAATCCGCCTTCGGGAGATCCGTTCCGCCGTGGGAGCGGACGTGCTGCTGCGGGTGGACGCCAACCAAGGATGGACGGCCAAGGAGGCAGTGCGGACAATACGGTTCTACGAGGACGAGGGGCTTGATATAGAGCTCGTGGAGCAGCCTGTACCCGCATATGATTTCCAGGGACTTAAATTCGTCACCGACAGCGTGGACACTCTTATCCTCGCCGACGAATCGGTCTTCTCCCCTCGGGACGCCTTCAAGGTTCTCTCCATGGGGGCAGCGGACCTGGTAAACATCAAACTTATGAAGACCGGCGGGATAAAAAACGCCCTTGCCATCTGCGCCATGGCTCGAGCCTGCGGGGTGGAGTGCATGATGGGGGCCATGATGGAGACCAAGATCAGCGTCACCGCTGCGGCCCACCTGGCTTCGGCAGTGCCCGTAATTACGAGAGCGGATCTAGATCCGCCCATACTGTGTGTCTCCGACCCCGTGGAGGGAGGAGTGGTCTACTCCGGCCCCAAGATTACCCTTACCGAAGGGCCGGGACTCGGGATCAGCGGAATCCGGGGTCTGGTAATGGAGTAAGCACTCTCTTTAAGGACCGTCATAAAAGCGCGGGAAAACCCCCGCGCTTTTATGACTTTTGTCTTGGGTGTGCGGACGTTTTTTGGATTATTACACCGCCGAAAGCTATATGGAGTCCAGAGAAAAAAAGGGTTCCGGCCGAATGGCCGGAACCCTTGCTATCAGATGGTGGGTGGTATAGGACTCGAACCTATGACCTCTTCCGCGTCAAGGAAGCGTTCTTCCTCTGAACTAACCACCCGACAAGGAAGCATTCTACAGACCGTCATCGCCTTTGTCAAGGAGCTCCGCGGATTCTCTGTCCATAGGGATGGAAAGTTTTTCCATCCAAGGGGGAGCTTTCCACTTCTTCCTAACCGCGGCCCTGGACATGGCACCTGAGATCAGCGCTCCCCAGTATGCGTACGGGGACTTGGTCTTCAATCCCACGAAGAAGCACAGCAGGCACAGGAAACCGAATAAGTTCCTGTAGGTCAAGATGACTCCGCTCCGCTCCTCACCAAGGCGTCCCCAGAAGGTAGTGCGGGAGAAACAGGGCAAAGTGCGGGAAATAGCTCGTAACAAGCAGTGTAGGCACCCACGCCAGTAAGATTATCCATAAGGTAGGTGCCATCATCTCGTTTATCGGCGCCTTTCCCAATCGCCCTCCCAGGTACAAGACGGGCGCAGCCGGCGGCGTTATACACCCCAAGCCCGTGTTGACGCCGACTATTGCGGCGTAGTGTATCGGGTTGAATCCGAGCTCGATGATTATCGGGATCAGGATGGGCGTCGTGAGGGTGACGCTGCTGATGTCGTCCATGAGCATTCCCATGATGATGAGGAAGATGTTTATCATGAACAGTATCACCCATCTGTTGTCCGACACGGCCCTGAAAAGCCCGAGCATCTTCCCGGGCAGGTTTTCCATTATGTAGAGACGGCTGAGCATCATGACCGAGTAGAGCATTACCATGACGACTCCGGTTGTGACAGCCGATTCGACGAGAGAATCCCACAGGCCCCTGAGGGTAAGCCCCTTGTAGACGAACATGCCTGTGGGGATTGCATAGATAACCGCGACGGCTGCAGCCTCGGTGGGCGTCATAATTCCGCCGTAGATGCCGCCCAGCACTATGATGGGAAGCATGAGCGCGGGAAGAGCGACGAAGCCTCTCTGCTTTATCAGGGCAACCCGTTCCTTGCCCTTCGGCGGGTTGGAGACCTTGACGTTCGGATTGTCGCGCACAAGCCAGACATTTACGAGGCAGATCAGAACCGTCATCATGATGCCCGGGAGAACAGTCGACAGGAAGCAGGCTAGGATCGACTGCCCGCTGATCCAGGCGAAGATGATGAGCGTCGAGTTCGGCGGGATAAGCATTCCCAGCAGGGAGGCGTTCGACATGACCGCTGCCGCGATTCCGCGAGGATAGCCGGCTTCCTCTAGCCTGGGGAACATGATAGAACCTATGCAGGAGAGAGTCGCGCAGGCAGAGCCGGTTATCGACCCGAACACTGCACAGGAGATCGTACCGACCACCCCGAGGCCGCCCTTTATCCTGCCGACGAAGAGGTCAACGAGGTCAATCAGCTTCTCTCCTATTCGGCCTCTCTCCATTATTCCGCCCGCCATTATGAAGAGGGCGATGGATATGAGGGCGATGCTGTTCATGGAGCTGAAGCCGTAGGGCAGGACCAGCGACGAGGCGTATCCTGTCCCTGTCGGGCCTCCGAAGAAGAGGAGCCACGCTGTCGAGGCCATAAAGCTCATGGGCACTGGGACTCCGAGCATTAGGGTGACGAGAAGGATCAGCACTGCGATGTAGATCATGATACTCCTCCTTTAATGAGCAGTCGGAGATTCCTGAACAGCCTCAGAGCGTAGTAGTACGTCATGAAGATCAGGCCGAGGAATATGGCGAGATACGACGTCCAAAGCGGGATCTGCCAGATTGTGGTCTGTGGGATGGCGATTCCAGTTCCGAGCGGACCCATGAAGCCGAACATGAAGAAGTCGTATCCGTACCAGGTGAACAGCAGGCTTATGCCGACCGTAATAAGGTTGCGGATTACGACTATCAGGCGCTTGAAGGTACCCTCTTTCATGTAGGAGTCGATGACGTCGGCTGAAACGTGGGTGTCATTGTACGCGCCGTAAGAGCCGCCCATGAAATAAAGCCAGAAAGCCAGCAATTTTACCCACTCCTCGAACCCGTACAGGTCCCCGCCTATGACATAGCGCGTGAACGCCGCCGCCGAGATGACCAAGGCCAGAAGAAGGGAGCTCACGACGCAGACTGCCGAGAAGAAGAAGAGCAGAACCTGATCTGTCTTGCTTAATTTTTCAGGATGATTCTCCGGGAAGCATCCTGCGAACTCGTTGTCCGCCATAAATTTCTCCTTTCCGTACCAGGGAGCCGCGGGAGGGCGAACCTCCCGCGGTGTCCTCGGTTACTGTGAAAAGTCTATTTGGGTGCGTATTCGTTCTTGAACTCCTCTATCAGCTCGGGGGTGAACTTGTCCTTAAGCTGATCCCAGGTGCCGGAGACCTTGGTGAAGATCGGCAGCAGCTCATCGGCTGTGTAGGTGTGAACCTCGATGCCCTGCTGGCGCATCAGCTCGAGGTGCTTCTCCTGGTCGGCCTTCGCCAGCTCGATGCCGGACTCGGTGACCTTGTTGCAGGCCTCTGCGACGATGGCCTTGTCGGCGTCGGAGAGCTTCTCCCATGTCTTCATGCTGATCAGGTAGTTGAAGTTCTCAAGCGAGTAGTTGAGGTCGTACCAGTACTTCAGAACGTCCTTGAGCATGGTGTAGGCTGCGGTGGGGGTCATGCCGTCGACTCCGTCGGCCACGCCGGTCTGGAGGGCGGTGTAGACCTCGGCCCAGGGCACGGTCACGGTGCGGTAGCCCATTGCCTCGGCACCGAGCTTGTAGACGTCCATGTTGGGTATGCGGACAAGAAGGCCCTTCTCCACGTCGGGGTTCAGGGGCTCGTTGGCCGGCTTGGTGCTGCCGATGCCGATGAAGCCCTCGACCTGGAAGCCGAGCAGCTTGACGCCCAGGCGGGAGGTCAGCTCGTCCATCTTCTTGAAGAGCCAGCCGTCGGCCGCGAACACCCATTTCGCCTCGTCGAAGTTACGCACGAAGCAGTTGATGTATGTGACCTCAAGGCGAGGGTCGAATTGGCTGGGGACGGAGATGGCCGCCATGTCTATCGTGCCGCGGATCAGCTCCTCGAAGACGAGCGTGTAGTCGCCGAGCTGGTTGGCCGGGTAGACCTCGATCTTGATGCGTCCGTCGGTCTTCTCAAAGACCTCGTCGGAGATCTGCTGCATCAGCTTGGTGGCCGTGTGCTCGACGGGAACCTGGCCCGCAAAGCGCATTATCAACTCGGGCTCGCCGAAGGCCGAGTTCGGAACGATGAGGAACAAAACAAGGGTGGAGAGGATAACCGCTGTAACAAATCTCTTTGTCTTCTGCATTATGCTAGCACTCCTTTCGTTTTTGCGGTACTCATCGGTGATGCTATAGTCTCTGCGCAAATCCACCGCTGTTATGGCCGGGTGATGATCCCCTCCCTTCTTGAGGATGCCGCGCAGGAGTCGGCAGGGTTAAAATGTCTCCTGCGCTGTTCTGGCGATTATCTCCTCCTGGTGGTACTCGTCCAGGTCCACGAAATAATCGCTGTAACCCGCAACTCGGACGAGAAGACTGCGGTACTCGTCCGGGTTTTTCTGCGCCTTGCGAAGTGTCTCCGTGTCGACGACGTTGAACTGGATATGATGGCCGCCAAGCTTGAAGTAGGTCCGGATTAGCTGGCCCATCTTCTCAAGCCCCGTGTCCCCTTCGAGCACGGACGGCAGGAAACGCTGGTTCAGCAGCGTACCGCCCGATTTCACCTGGTCCATCTTGCTCAGCGATTTCACCACGGCCGTCGGCCCGTTTCTGTCGGCCCCGTGCGACGGGGAGGTGCCGTCCGACTCGGGTGCATGCGCGAAGCGACCGTTCGGCGTGGCCCCGAGCATCTTGCCGAAGTAGATGTGGCAAGTAGTCGACAGCATGTTGACGTGGTAGGTCGGCCCCTTGGGGGAGTGTTTCCCGTCTATCGCGTCGAGCAGGGAGGCGTACACCCTCTGCATTACGGAGTCTGCCTCGTCGTCGTCGTTGCCGAAGAAGGGGGTCCTGTTCCAGACGAACTGGCGCATCTCCTCCCATCCCTCCCAGTTGTCCTTAAGGGCGCGGAGGAGGTCGCCGAGGTCAAGGGTCTTGTCCTGGTAGACGTGCTTCTTTAGGACGGAGAGGCTGTCGGTTACGGTGCCTATGCCGCAGCACTGGATGTAGTCCGTGTTGTATCGCGGGCCGCCGTCGTAGTAGTCCCTGCCGTTCTCGATACAGTCGTGTATCAGAACAGAGAGATAGGGAGCGGGGGCGTAGCGAGCGAACATACTCTGGATGTAGTTGTCCGTGCGGATCTTCGTGTCCACGACGTATCTAAGCTGCTTTTCGAACGCGGCGTAAAAGTCGTCGAACGACGCGAAGGAGACCGGGTCTCCCGTCTTTATCGAGATCTGCTTGCCCGTCAGCGGATCGACCCCGTTGTTCAGCGCGAGCTCCATTATCTTCGGCACGTTTAGATAGCCGTGGAGTATGTATGCCTCCTTGCCGAACGAGCCTGTCTCGATGCAGCCGCTGGTGCCGCCGGCCCTTGCGTCCTCGACTGTCTTGCCCATGCCGATCTGCTCCATTATCACCTCGTCCGTGTTGAAGGCCGAGGGGTAGCCGGAGCCTCTGCGCATCACCTTGCAGGCGTACCGCAGGAAGCGGTTCGGGGTCTTGGACGATATGTGCACGCTCACCTGCGGCTGCAGCAGCTGAAGCTCGTCCAGAACGTCGAGGATCATGAAGGAGATGTCGTTGACCCCGTCGCTCCCGTCCTCGTTCAGCCCACCTAGGTTGATCTGGGTGAAGTCGTTGTACGTGCCGCTCTCGGCCGCGGTCACTCCGACCTTCGGAGGCGCGGGGGTGTTGTTCACCTTTATCCAGAAGCAGGAGAGAAGCTCCTTCGCCCTCTCCTTGTCGAGAGTGCCGTCGGCGACGCCCTTCTCGTAGAAGGGGCGCAGGTGTATGTCGAAGTGGCCGGGGGACATGGCGTCCCAACCATTCAGCTCCGTGATTGTCCCGAGGTGCGAGAACCAGTAGGTCTGTATGGCCTCGTGGAAGTCGCGAGGAGCGTTGGCGGGCACGTGGCGGCAGACGTCGGCTATCTTCAGCAGTTCCGCCTTCCTGCGCTCGTCCTTCTCCTCGACCGCCATCTGCTCTGCGAGATCCGCGTGCCTGTTCGCGAAGATGATGGTCGCGTCGCAGGCTATGTCCATTGCCTGCAGTTCCTCGGCCTTCTCAGTTGCATGAGGGTCGTTTAGCCAGTCCAGCCTCGCCCTTGCGGATGCGATTTTATTCTTCATGTCCAGAAGGCCGGTCGTATAGATCGTGCCGTCCAGGGCCGTGTGTCCCGGCGCCCTCTGCTCCATGAACTCTGTGAAGCATCCGGCCTCGTAGAGGTCGAGCCACTCCTTCGGCAGGTTAGAGAAGACCCGGTCGCGGATGGTTCGCCCCTGCCAGTAGGGGACTACCTTCTTCGTGTATTCGCGAATGTCGTCCTTCGCCACCCGGTAGCTGGTCATCGGCCTTGTGTCCAGTATCTCCAGGTCGCGCTCCGTGTGACAGTTCAGCTCCGGGAAGGTGGAGACCGCCTTCGGCGCCGGGCCCCGCTCGCCTACGATAAGCTCGTCCGTGCCTATGTAGATGGTCTTCTTCTCGCACAGGTTCTTGAAGTTGAGCGCCCTCATCACGGGGGTCGGATACTTGCCTTCGTTCTCCCTGTAGAACTCGGTCGTCAGAAGAGCCCGTTCAATGGAGATGCTAGGCGATGTCTCGAAGCTCTCCTTCCTCAACCGTGCCACTCTATCGTTCATCTCTCTCATCCTCCCTTCGTCGCGTCGATTCCACGCTGCCTAAACATGGACAGGACCCTGTGGACCGATTCGTCGGACGGCGGCTTCACGTCGCCCATCCTGTACTCCATTCTCAAGTTCTTGTACTTGCCCGAAGCTATCGAGTGATACGGGAGGATGTTGACCCCCGAGAGGCTCTTCAGCTCGAGCACGCAGTCTATCATGGCCTCTATATCGCGATCCGAGTCGTTCACCCCTGGAACGAGTGGAATCCGGATGTTGATCTTCCCTCTTCCCCGGTCATTGAGTTTACCGTCGAGAAGCCGCAGATTCTCCAGTATCCTGTCGTTGTAGACGCCAGTATAGAGATTATGCCGCTCCCGGTCAATCATCTTCAGGTCGAAGAGGAAGATATCCGTCACCTCCGCGGCTGCCAGCAGGTCCTCCGACCGGCAGTGGCCGGAAGTGTCGACGGCCGTGTGAATCTCCTCCTCGTACAGCGCCTCCAGGCACCTGATCAGAAACTCCGCCTGCAAAAAGGGCTCCCCGCCCGAGAAGGTCACCCCGCCCCCCGACTCGTCATAGAAGGGGATGTCCCTCCTCGACATGAGCAGGATCTCTTCCACCGTCACCTCGGTCCCGACGAACTCGATCGCCTTAGTCGGACATACCTGCTCGCACCTTCTGCTGTCCACGCACTTCGTGGTGTCGAGGACTATGCCATCCGGCCCGAAGCTGCGGGCGCCCTGCTCGCACTCCCTGACGCACCTGCCGCATCCGATGCACCTGTTCGGGTGGTAGGAGGACGCGGGGAGCGGGGAGATACCCTCGGGGTTGTGACACCACCAGCAGGAGAGGGGACACCCCTTGAAGAAGAAGGTCGTCCTTATCCCCGGTCCATCGTGGATCGAGTAGCGCTTTACGTCGAATATGCACCCTGTCGGGTCGCCTCCAAAGTTCATCTGCCTCTATCCGCCGCTTATCATGTGCAACGCCTGTACCTCCGCGCCGTCGTGAACCGGGGCGACGGAGAACTGCTCCCTTCGGAACGGCACCCCGTCAACCCACACGGCTATCATGCGAAAGGAATATCCGCAGTCGTCCAGAACGTCCTGTATGGTCATGCCGCTGCGCCACTCCATCTCTCTGCCGTTGACCTTTATCATACTGATCTCTCGTTCGCGGCGACCTTTGCTCTACTGATAGGGACGCACCACTTCCAGCACCTCGGGGAAGTCCATTCCAAGGCGCTCCAATGTCTCCACGGTCGGCACCCCGTTGGAGTTCCAACCGCGGCGCTTGTAGACCGCGTCCACCAGCTTCTCCCACTCGCCCCTCCTGAACTCCAGGAGTTTCGAGATCTTCTCCTCCACCGGGAGCCCTTCCGGGGCGATTCCTGCCTCGCGCAGCCTCCCGTCGAAGTAGTCGGGCCTGGCGTTCCACTCGTCCTCGAAGACCGGCCCGAGGGCCCGGTCGGGTATGTTGTGGTTCGCCCTTGTTCCCTTGCCCATGCGCAGGTTGAAGACTCGCTCGTAGTTGTAGACCCTCTCCGACTGGAGGATCATCTCGTCCCTGGTCAGCGGCTTGCCGGTGACGGCGGTGTAGACATCAAGATAGTTCTGGACGTGCTCCGGCACCTTGGCCGCCTCTATGCCCTTGTAGCGGATCTTGTTGTCGGGCGGCTCGACGTCGTTCCACGGCAGCTTGCAGACACCGGTCAGGGAGAACCACAGACGGAAGTTCGGGAAGTAGAAAAGGGCCTCGGCCTTGTCCTCGAAGGTGGGCAGCTGATTGTTCACCATGTCCATGAATATGACCCAAGCCTCGTCGTGCTGCGGCCCCTTGAGGGTGAGGAAGTAGCCGCCCCACTGGGCGACCGACTCCTGGCACCTGTACTGCGAGACCTCCAGCCCCTGCCCCTCCATTCCGATCCTCTCCATGACCGCGCGGTCCGCGCCGTACCTATCGGAGAATATCTGCTTCATCTTCCTGATGCCCTTGCCTACCGCCGCGGCGAACTCGTCCTTTCCGTCCACCATTCGGTGGATGAGCTCCATCAGTTCCGCCTTGGCGCCGAAGTTCAGCTCGAGGCCGTTGGTGTGCTCCTTGTTTATCAGGCCGAGCTCGTAGCACTCGCAGACGAAGGCAAGCCCCGTCCCGAGCGATATAGTGTCAATTGCGTAGTGATCTGCGTAGTAGTTGGACTCTATCGTCCAGAACGGGTCGAAGATGCCGACATTGGCCCCCAGGCTGGCGGCAGTCTCGTACTCGGGCCCGTCCACTGTGACCTTCTTGCCCTTGTCCGGGCCGGTCGTGAGCTCGAAGCCGTCGACCGCCTTCGCGCAGGCCATGGAGCAACCGTACCAGCAGCCGTCCGCATAGCCCTGGGTGAAGAGCTTCATGTACGCGTCCGGGTCGATATTGTGGATGTCCTTGTTGCGGCCGAACTTGAAGTTGTTCACCGGCAGCAGGTCGTAATCATTCATGACCAGGTTCAGGTGGGCGGTGCCGACCTTCCTCATCAGGCACTGAACGTCGTCGTTCTGCCTGATCTCGCGGTGCAGCTTGACCCCGGTCCTCTGAAGCGTCGCCAGATCCGCCGGGTCGTTCTCCGTACCGGAGAAGCCGCGCTTTTTCACCACCAGGGCCAGGATCTTCTTGTCCCGCAGGACGGTGCCGCCGCCGCCGCGTCCCGCCTGTTTCAGGCGAGGCAGGGCCCTCCTGGGGTCGTAGAAACTGACGTTGAGGGCGCCCCAATAGCTGTGCTCGGCGGCCTCGCCGGCGGATACCACGGAGACGCTCCTCTTGTCGTCCTCGTCGTCGGCGAAGTAGTCGTGCAGGGCATCGGTCACGTAGTAGGAGTTGCGGTTCTCCGGCGACCATTCGTAGATCCGAGCTACTCCCTCATCGCCATCGATATAGATGACGACGTCCCGTTCGGCCTTTCCAGAGACGGAGATGGCGTCGAACCCTGACGCCTTGAGCAGGGGGCCGTAATAGCCTCCGGCGTTGCTGTTGTAGGTCTGATCCGTCAACGGCGACAGGAAGACCGCGTAGAACTTGCCCATGCCGGGATACTGGGTCGTGCCCGACAGGGGGCCGCCGGAGATTACTATCGCGTTCTCCGGGGCGTCCCACTTGCTATCCGGGGTCACCTTGTCCCACAGGAGGCGCAGGCCGAAGCCCCTTCCGCCTGTGAACTTCTCGACCATTTCCTCGGATATGGGGCCGGTCTCGAACGAGAACGAGCCGTCCTTCCTGCCGAGGTCGACCGAGACAAACCGACGGGTGTAACCTCTTTTTATCTTCTCAGGGGTGTACTTCCACTCTTTTAAAAGCTTCATCTGTTCCATTCTCTAGTCCTCCAGCTCGCAGATCGACAAGACGCCCTCCGGGCAGGCCTTGACGCAGACGCCGCACGCGACGCACTTGAAGGGAGACGGGATCTCCGCGTGGAAGAACATCGACGCATAAGGGCAGAATTCCACGCACATAAGGCACGAGGTGCACTTCTCCCTGTCTATCTGGACCACGCCGTTCTTATCCCTGTACAGCGCCATGGTGGGACAGACGGCGATGCACCCCCCGCACTGGTCGCAGACCCTGATATCAGGCAGCCCGGTGACGTTCTTCACCGATATTCGCGACATCTCCGGATTGTCCTGCTTCGCCCACAGCTTCGAGCACGCGGACATGCAGGCCCCGCACATCACGCATTTGTCAAGAGAGTACCTCAAAAACTTCATTGCCACGCTCCTTTTCTCAAAAACCTGCCCCCTGGCTATACGGCTATACTACGTTCGACTCCATTATATGCTCTCCTCTTGCGAAACGCCTATAGTCGAGCATGCTGAAGTCAATGTCGGGCTTCTGGCCTGCGATATGCTGGGCGAGTATCTTCCCTGCCACGGGCGCAAGCATAAAGCCGTGCCCTGAGTAGCCGGTCGAGTGGAAGAAGTTCTTTACGTCCGTCTCGCCTATGACCGGCTGAGCGTCCGGGGTCATATCGTACTGCCCCGACCACTGCCTGGCCACCCTTATGCCGCGCGTCCTGGGCAGAAGCTTGACGAGAATCCTCGCCATCTTCTCGGCGAACTGCCAGGTTGTGTTGTTCTCGTGATCCTCCGGTTTTCCGTCCGGGCTCATACCGCAGATTATCGATCCGTGCGGTCTCTGCTGGATGTAGTAGTTGCCGGAGAAGCTCATAAGCATGCAGGGGCAGACGCCGGGCGCAACAGGCTCCGTGATCAGTATCTCGTGGCGCTCGGCCCAGTTGGGAAGCTCTATTCCGGCCATGGCGGCGATATCCTGCGAGTAGGCGCCCGCGCAGTTGATGACGGTGGGGGCGCTTATAGGACCCCTGCTCGTCTCTATCCCGCGGACGACCCCGTCCTGCAC
>JAAYLU010000016.1 GCA_012521675.1 Synergistaceae bacterium
ATCCAAGAGGGATCTACAATGGTCAGGATAGGTTCGGCCGTTTTCGGAAGCCGACACTGAGCGCCGGGAGCCTAGGGTCGTGCTGGACAGGGTGATGTCGCTTTTGGGGCTTGTGGACAGATCGATCGACGAAGAGGCCTCCGCCGAGTCCGCCGAGCTTGAGGCGAGGGAGGAACGTGTCCTCCAGCCTCTCTCGGAGAGCGCGGCCATTATTGTCGCCAGGGGCGCCGAGGGCATCCGCCGGAAGGAGGACCTCGTCCAGGAGCTTCGCAGGGGCAGGATGGTTCTGGTCGACCTAAGGGGCCTCGAGCGGGAGACAGGCCAGAGCCTGCTCGACTTTCTCTGCGGAGCGGCCTTCGCCAACAGGGGTACTGTCATTCGCGCAGCGGGGGGGGTCTTCATCGCGGCGCCTAGGAAGAGCATGATTGAGGAATGGGAGGAGGAGGACGGTGCCTGATCTGCTGACAGCTCGCGACATCGAAAGCAAGCGGTTCTCCAGGGCGGTTAGAGGCTACTCCGCCACGGAGGTGGACAGGTTTTTGGACCGGGTGGCGGAGGACATCCAGAAGTACTGCATTCAGTACGCCGATCTCGAGCGCTACGCGGCGCGCCTGGAGGACAAGATCCGGGAGCATGAGGAGCTCAAGGAGACTCTCTCGGGCACTCTGCTGATGGCTCAGAAGACAGCTGACGCCAAGGCCGAGGCCGCCGAGACGGAGGCGAAAAACATCATAGAGACGGCCAAGTCGAAGGCCGAGCGCCTCTACCTCGAGGCGGAGGCGCGAAAGGAGCGCACGAAGAAGGAGATCGACCACTTCCTCAAGCTCAGGCAGGAGTTCAAAGCCGACTTCAAGGCACTTTTATCCCGTTTCGCCTCGCTTATAGAGATGGACACGATATACGAGGACGAGGAGGCCGCGACGGAGGAAGCGCTTCCCAGTTGACGAGCGCGGCCCCCTCTCTGTCCGATCCGGTGCGCTACGTCAAGGGTGTGGGCCCGGTAAGGGAAAGAAAACTGGCTAATCTTGATGTCCTCACGGCGGAGGATTTACTCTTCCTTTTCCCTCGTCGCTACGAGGACAGAAGGTCGCTCACGCCCCTTTCCTCCCTCGACCCGGGGACGACGGCCTCCGTCATCGCCCGGGTGGTCGCGCTGGAGAAGAGACGAACCGCCAAAAGGAACCTGTCTCTTTCGACCCTCCTGGTGACGGACGGGCGAAGCATGGTTAGGGCCGTGTGGTTCAACCGCAAGGGCCTCGAGAATATATTCATCCCCGGGATGAGGGTCGCTCTCTACGGCAGGGTCGAGTCGAGAGGGGGCGGAGTCCAGTTGACGTCCCCCGACTTCGAGGTGCTCGACGAGGACGACCCGGACGATGGCTTCCTATCCATAGTCCCGATATATCCCACGACGGCGGGGCTTCACCAGAAGACTCTCCGACGAATAGTCAGAAACGCCCTTGAGAGATACCTCCCGCAGCTCGATGATTATCTTCCCGAAGACGTAAAAAACCGCCACTCGTTCAAGGACCTCGCTCCCTGCATGATGGAGATGCACTATCCCACGTCGAGAGATGCATGGAAGGAGGCCAGGAGGCGGCTCGTATTCGACGAGTTTTTTCTGCTCCAGGCCGGACTGGCACTGCGCCGGGCGAGAGGCGGGATCGGATCGCCCGCCCCCTCCATCGCGAGGGGCCGACACGTGGCCGAGTACCTGGCGAGGCTCGTCCCGTTCGAACTCACCCCCGGACAGAAAGTGGTGCTTGACGAGATACTCTCCGACATGGAGAGGACAGTGCCGATGAACCGCCTGCTCCAAGGGGATGTAGGCTCGGGAAAGACGGTTGTGGCCCTGGTCGCGCTGCTCGCCGCCATCGACGGTGGCTGCCAGGGGGCCCTGCTGGCGCCCACGGAGATACTTGCCCGCCAGCACTATCTCAACCTGCGCCCTGTATTCGAGTCACTCGGCCTGCCCTGCTCCCTGCTCACGGGATCGACCGGAGCAAGGGAGAAGAGGGAGGCCCACGCAGGGCTGGAGTCAGGTGAGATCGCGGCCGTGATAGGCACGCACGCCCTGCTCTCCGAGGGAGTCTCATTCTCGAAGCTCGGGCTCGCCATAGTGGATGAGCAGCACCGATTCGGCGTCCTGCAGAAGCACAGCTTCCGCACCAAGGGGGAGTCCCCCCACGTGCTTGTCATGACGGCCACACCAATACCGAGGACTCTTACTTTGACCGTGTACGGAGACCTCTCCGTCTCCAGGATACCCGACATGCCGCCGGGGAGGAAGGGTGTCGCGACTCGCGTCGTCCCCCCGAGTCAACTGCCCGGGGTGATCGGCTTCCTGAAGAAGCGCTTCGCGGCGGGAGAGAGGGCCTTTTGGATCTGCCCTCTCATCGAGGAGAGCGAATCCGATCTCGCGGCTGCCACGGAGCGCTTCGATCACCTGTCCAAGGAGCTGTCGGGCTTCGGAGTGGGGCTGGTGCACGGTAGGCTCGGCATGGAGGAAAAGGAGCGGGCCATGGATGACTTCACGGGCGGCGCCTCCTCCCTGCTGGTCGCGACCACCGTGGTGGAGGTCGGGGTGGACGTGCCGGAGGCCACGGTGATGGTCATCGAGGACGCGGAGCGGTTCGGCCTCTCGCAGCTGCACCAGCTTCGGGGCCGGGTGGGCAGGGGAGACAGGGAGGGCTGCTGCATCCTGATCTGTTCGCCGAAGTCGCCGGAGAGTTATCAGAGGGTCAGAGCTTTCAGCTCCACATCCGACGGCTTCGAGATAGCGGAGGCGGACCTGAGGCTCAGGGGCCCCGGCGAGGTGTGCGGCGTCCGCCAGTCGGGCATCACGGACTTCAGGATCGCCGACCTGAGAAGGGACCAGGAGCTGCTGCTTCTCGCCCGCAAAGAGGCCTTCTCCCTGGTGGATAGGGATGGGGCGCTGCAGGGCAGTCCGTTGCTAGCACAGAGGGTGAATCACGTGCTGGGGAGGTCGCTGAACCTTGTCGAGACAGCGTGATAGGAGGAGGGGCAGATCGCCCGAGGATTACCTCGTATCGCTGCTCGATCACTCCCCCCAGACCAGGGGAGTCGCCCTGGAGAAGCTTCTTCGAAGGGGCGTTCCGCGAGATGAGGCGGAGGAGCTGCTCGACAGGTTCGAGCAGGCCGGCTGGATCGACGACGCCGCCTACGCCGTGCTGTTCGTGGACTCCCACGAAGAGTGGGGCCTCCGCAGGCTGCGCGACGAGCTCGCCGCGAGGGGGGTCGCTCGCGACCTGGTAGAGAGGGCGTTGGAGGAGGTCGACGAGGAGGATCGGGCGGCCGCTCTCGTGGAGGAGTGGTCGAGCCTGGGTATGGAGCGTTCGAAGATGGAGGGCAGGCTGCTGCGGCGCGGTTTTTCCCCCTCCGTCTGCAGAAATTCACTTGACGGGGCTTGTTAGGGGCGAATATCAACTGTACAATATCAGTGGCATGGAGGAGAGTGCCCCCCATGTCTTGTAGACTTATGGCACCTTGAAAATAAAATCGAGGAGTGATAGTTGCGCAATGAATCTTTTCAACGTGATAATGGCGTTTTTACTTGGTATCGCCGCCGGCGCCGGAGCAGGCTTCCTGTTCTCAAAGTCCTTCGGGAAGAAGAACATAATGAACGCCAAGGTGCAGGCCCAGGTGATACTTAGAGAGGCGTCGATAGCGGCCGAACAGGCGAAGCGCGAGAGGCTCACCGAGGCGAAAGAGGAGGCCTTCAGGCTTCGCCAGGAGATAGAGCGCGAGGGCAAGGAGCGCCGATCGGAGCTTCAGCGAGCGGAGCGGCGGCTGGAGCAAAAGGAGGAGAACCTGGATCGCAAGCTCGACAGGGTGGCTCACCGCGAGGACGAGCTGAAGGCCAGGCAGGAGGAGCTCGACTCCAGGATGATCGAGGTCGACGGGATCAAAAAGAGGCAGCTAGAGCGCCTCGAGGAGATCGCTAGGATGACCTCGGACGAGGCGAGGGATCTTCTCCTTCGGAGGACGGAGGAGGAGGCGCAGCATATTCTGGGCCTTCGTCTGAAGGAGCTGGAGGAGAAGTCGAAGAGAGAGGCCGACAGGAAGGCACGGGAGATAATAGTGACCGCGGTTCAGCGCTGCGCGGTCGAGCACACGTCGGAGGCGGCGGTCAGCGTGGTTCACCTGCCTTCCGACGAGATGAAGGGGCGCATAATAGGCAGGGAAGGCAGAAACATAAGGACGTTCGAGACCATCGCCGGTGTCGACCTCATAGTGGACGACACCCCCGAGGCGGTGACTCTCAGCAGCTTCGATCCCGTAAGGCGCGAGATAGCCAGGATTGCGCTGGAGCGCTTGGTGGTCGACGGGAGGATACATCCCGCCCGGATAGAGGAGCTGATAGAAAAGGCGACACGCGACGTCGAGGCGCAGATAGTGGAGGCAGGAGAGGGTGCCCTTCTGGACACCGGCGTCAAGAACA
This sequence comes from Synergistaceae bacterium, assembly GCA_012521675.1. Lineage (NCBI taxonomy): Bacteria > Thermotogati > Synergistota > Synergistia > Synergistales > Synergistaceae > Synergistaceae bacterium. The sequence continues at coordinate 4,463 of JAAYLU010000016.1, forward strand.
TGCACCCGGAGCTGGTCCACACTCTAGGTCAGCTTAAGTTCCGCTTCAGCTACGGGCAGAACGCCCTGCAACATAGCCTCGAGGTGGCCTACCTGTCCGGCATGATAGCGGCCGAACTGGGGATAGACGAGGAGATCGCCCGCCGAGCCGGGCTGCTGCACGACCTGGGCAAGGCGGTGGACCACAAGATAGAGGGGCCGCACGCCCTGATCGGGGCTGACCTGGCGAAGAGGTTCAACGAGAGCCCCGAGGTAGTGAACGCCATAGCCGCGCACCATGAGGACCAGGAGGCCAAGAGCGTCTACGACGTGATAGTGGCCGCGGCGGACGCGGTGAGCGCGTCACGGCCGGGAGCAAGGCGCGAGAGTTTGGACGCGTACGTCAAGAGGCTCGAGAAGCTCGAGGAACTTGCGAAGACTTTCAACGGCGTAAGCAAGGCCTACGCCATACAGGCGGGCCGCGAGATACGGGTGGTGGTGAGCCCCAACATCTCCGACGACGCGATTGTGCACAAGATCGCATTCGACGTGGCGCGGAAGATCGAGGAGGAGCTGAAGTACCCGGGGCAGATAAAGGTCACGGCGACCAAGGAGACCCGCGCCACCGAGTACGCAAAGTAGCGGTTATGAAGATACTCTTCATAGGCGACATCATTGGTCGTCCCGGCAGGAAGGTCGTGGCGGAGGTTCTGCCGCGACTGGCCGAGAGGGAGGGAGGCTTCGACTTCGTCCTGGCCAACTGCGAGAACGCGGCGGCCGGCAAGGGTATAACAAGAAAGGTCGCGGACGAGCTCTTCGCGGCCGGCATATCGGGCTTGACATCGGGCAATCATATCTGGGACAAGCCCGAGGGGATCCAGTTCATGGCGGAGGAGCCGAGGGTCGTGCGCCCCGCGAACTACCCGGACGCCTGCCCCGGCCAGGGGTGGATGACCCTTGAGAAGGGGGATCGCAAGCTGGTGGTGGCCAACCTTATCGGAAGGGTCTTCATGGCACCGCTGGACTGCCCCTTCAGGAAGGCGGACGAGATAGTGGCCGCCGCCGGCGATCTGCCGGTGTTCGTCGATTTTCACGCAGAGGCGACGTCAGAGAAGAGGGCCCTCGGCTACTACCTCGACGGAAGGGTCGCCGCGTTCGTGGGCACGCACACTCATGTGCAGACCGCGGACGAGGAGATCCTCCCCGGGGGGACGGCCTTCATCACCGACGCGGGGATGACCGGCGGGCACAGAAGCTCGATCGGCGTGAAGCTCGAAGGCGTCATCTCAAGGTACCTCACCGGCATGCCGGCGAAGTACGAGGTCTCCTCCGACGGGCTTGCGTTGAACGGGGTGATAATAACTCTGGACGACGAGACCGGTAGGGCGACCGGTATAACAAGGGTGTTCGAGAGGCTTTCCTTCTAGAAGAGGAGCCCCGGACTTTACGATGACAGACCGAGACGAGCGGTGAGCAGCTTTCCGCTCGTCTTCTTTTTTCAGCAGATTCGGGGCAGTAGCTCCCCGAACGGCATGTCAACCAGCCGCTCTCCGCCGATCGATGTCCTCATGGACACCATCCCTCTCGGTTCGCCGGCCGTGACCTCGCCGATCAGAGAGGCCCCCGAACAGAGGGGGGACTCGGACAGGAGGGAGAGGACGGCGTCCGCGTCGGACGGGTCGCACGCCGCCACTGCGCACCCCTCGCACGCCATGTAGACAGGGTCGAAGCCAAGGACGTCGCACACGGACCACACCTCGTCGTCGATGGGGATGCTCTCCTCGTCGAGGGAGAGGTGCAGCCCGGAGGCCTCGGCCCACTCGCAGAGCACTGCCCCGAGCCCCCCCCGCGTGCAGTCCCTCATGCAGCGCAGTCCATCGAGGGCGAGCAGTGGCTCGAGCGCGGACCAAAGCGGGGCGCAGTCGCTGATCAGGCCGGATACAGAGAGGTTGTAGCGGGCAGCGGCGATGGTCGCCCCGTGGCGTCCGACGGGGCCGGATACGATGAGCGAGTCCCCGGGCCTGATGTTTCCCGCCTGCAGAGGGGCGCGGCTTTTGACCTTCCCGAAGGCGGTCCCGAAGAAATAGACACCGTCGATCGCCCCGGAGGGAACCACCTTGGTGTCCCCCGCCGCCAAACTCATCCCTATCGATTCGCAGGTTCGCGCGGCGCTCTCCATGTACGTCGCCAGCTCATCCGCTGGAAAACCCTCCTCGATGATCAGGCCGATGCCGAGGAAATCCGGTGATGCCCCTCTCACGGCAAGATCGTTTACACAGCCGCAGACGCAGAGATGCCCCATGTCGCCGCCGGGGAAGGTCCTAGGTGAGACTGTGAAGCCGTCCACCGTCATGGCGTACCCTCCGGGGAGCAGTGCGGAGTCCTCCAGCTCCGGCCCTATCCCTCGCCGGTAAAAGGGCGCCAGCAGGGCCTGAACCAGCTTCTGGCTCTGCCTTCCGCCGCTTCCGTGCCCAAGCCCTATAAGCATCGCGAACCTCCCTCTTTTCGGTAAAAACGGAAGAAAGCGCCGCACGACCCCTCCGCCGAGACCATGCACGGCCCGACAGGGGAGGCCGGGGTGCAGCTCGTGCCGAACAGATCGCACTCCGGTGGGGATATCCTGCCCGTCAACACCTCGCCGCATCTGCAGCCGGGCGGCGTTCTTCCCGGAGACGGCGCAAGCGAGAATCGTCTCTCCGCGTCGAACTGCGAGAACTCCTCGCGAAGCGCCATGCCCGATTCTGGCAGCACGCCGAGCCCTCTCCAACAGGAGTCGCGCCCTTCGAAGATCCGGTCCATCAAGGCGCGCGCCCTGCTGTTCCCCTCCGGGCGGACGGCTCGTCCGTACACGGAGGCGAGGCGAGGCTCTCCTTTTTGAACCTGCAGCGCTATCTCGACCAGTCCCGCCATTATCTGCCCGGGATCGAATCCCGCGATCACCGAGGGAATTCCCCTATCATCGGCGAGAAAGCGAAATGGCTCGTGCCCGAGTATCACGCTTACATGACCAGGCAGAAGAAAGCCGGACAGCTCCAGCTCCTGGTCGGACGAGAGGGCCGCCAGGGCAGGAGGGGTGCGCTTGTGGAAGGACAGGACCGACAGGTTGGGTATTCCTCGCCTGGATGCCTCCAGCACCAGCGCGGCCGTGGCGGGAGCGGTCGTCTCGAAGCCGACCGCCAGAAAGACGACCTCCCTGCCGGGCGAGTTCAGCGCGATCTCCAGCGGGTCCATGGCGCTGGTGACGACGCGCGCGTCGAAGCCCTTCTCGCGCCTCGAGGCGAGCGAGCCCGACTCTCCGGGAACGCGGAACATATCTCCGTAGGCCGCGACTATGAAGCCTCGGTCGAGAAGCGACAGGGCGCAGTCCACCTCCCCCTGATCCGTTACGCACACAGGGCATCCGGGGCCGGAGACCAAGCGCAGCTCCGGCGGCAGGAGGCACCTGAGCCCGGCGCGGAAGATCGACACTGTGTGGGTGCCGCAGACCTCCATCACGGAGATCGGCGATGATATAACGCGGTGAAGCGCCAGGGACGCCTCGGACACGAAGGACTTCATCTCTGCGGAGCTTCGGGTAGTCGCGACGCCTCGGCCAGCCTCCTCACCTCGTCCCACAGAGCCAAAAGCTCGTCCGACTCGGAGGGGGACAGCCTCTCTATGGCGAAGCCGGCGTGAACCAGGACGACGTCCCCCGGCGCGGGAGAGTCCAGCAGGTCCGTCCTGATCTCCGCGGCCACGGCGCCCGCCGCGGCAATCGCCCTGCCCTCCCCCAGGATCTCGGAGATAACGTGAGGAACTGCAAGACACATAAAAACCACTCCCCTTCAGGGGGTCATTGTACTCCAGAAATGAAAAAATGCATCTTTCGCTTGGAAGAATGGAGTTCTGGTGTATAATACGACTCGATTATAGGGCATTGTAAGTACTATGACGCTGAGGGAGGTGGGCGGGAGAAAGAATGTTTTGTATGCAACGTTTTGCTTGACGTACTAATCGATTACAAAGGAGGGGTATCGGAATAATGACACAGAATGCAGAAAGAGAGCAGTGGGGTAGCAAGTTAGGATTCATCCTGGCAGCGGCCGGCTCCGCGGTCGGACTTGGGAACATATGGCGCTTCCCGTATGTGACCGGGCAGAGCGGCGGAGCGGCCTTCGTCGTGGTCTACTTGGCACTTGTGATCATCATCGGTTCCTCCGTGATGCTGGCGGAGGTGGCGATAGGCAGAAAGGCACGCCTCAACGCGGTCGGCTCCTTCCAGAAGCTTGCAGGAGGCCTCTGGCCGGTCGTCGGCTGGATGGGGATCGTCTCCGGCTTCACCATTCTGTCGTTCTACGGGGTCATCGGCGGATGGACGATCAAGTACTTCTTCCACTCCTTCACCGGCCTGATGGCCGCGGACGCCGGGACCGTGTTCGGCGAATTCGTGTCCAACCAGATGCTGGTCGTCGCCTACCAGGCGGTCTTCATGGCAGTGACGATCTGGGTGGTCTACAGGGGCGTGGGCGAGGGAATCGAGAAGTACTGCAAGTTCCTCATGCCGGCCCTCTTCCTCATCCTGATAGTTCTGATCGCGAGATCCGTGACTCTCGAAGGTGCCGGCGCGGGGCTCGACTTCTACCTTAAGCCGGACTTCTCAAAGATCACCGGAACGACAATAGCGGTCGCGCTGGGACAGGCGTTCTTCTCGCTATCTCTCGGCATGGGCTGCATGATCACCTACGGAAGCTACGTAGACAAGCAGACGGCCCTGCCAAGCTCGGCGGTGCAGGTCTGCGTCATCGACAGCCTCGTGGCCTTCCTCGCCGGACTCGTCATCTTCCCGGCGGTCTTTGCGTTCGGAGTTGACGCTGGTGCGGGCCCCGGTCTGACCTTCGTCACTCTTCCCTCGGTCTTCGCCATGATGCCCGGCGGAATGATCTGGTCCGCCCTCTTCTTCCTGCTCCTCTTTATCGCCGCCCTCACCTCGGCCATCTCGCTTCTCGAGGTCTGCGCCGCGTACTTCATCGACCAGGGATGGACCAGGCCCAAGGCCGCAGTCATCATGGGTTTCCTCATTTTCCTACTGGGCGTGCCTTGCGCTACCTCCCTGTCGGGAGCACCCAAGGTCTACGGCAAGGACTTCTTCGACGCGATGGACTTCCTTTCCTCCAACGTCCTCCTTCCGCTCGGCGGAGTCTTCATCTCCCTGTTCGTGGGCTGGTTCTGGACGGACGACGCCCGCAAGGAGGTCACCAACGAGGGCACGATTGGATTCGGTCTCATGGAGATCTGGATCTGGATATGCCGCGTGGTTGCCCCTGCGGCCATCCTCTACATCTTCTACACCGGCCTTAAGTGGTAACCACACCGCGGCGAGTGGATAAGGCAAGACAAGTATGATGCGCTTCCATTAGGAGGCCTGGGCGGCGATCGAACCCTGTGAGGGGAGCGACGCCGCCCGCTTTTTTTATGTTGGTTTGGCGAAAAGGCTTGACGCGCTTTTTTCTATGTGTGAAAATGAGTGCGCCTACGGATGAAGGCAGCAAGAGAGACTCTCCTGCAAAGTAGGAGAGCGCCGAAGGGGCAATGCCACCCGGGAGGGGGCGGAAACTCTCAGGCGAAAGGATTGCGGCTGGACGGGCCTCTGAAGAATATAATAGCTCCCCCCGAAGGGGCTATGCGACAGAGAGTTGAACCAACCTTGCTCCGCTTCTTCGAGGAGGCGTTAGGATGGCCTGTCGCAGCGTTCTTGTGACCAACAATCCATTTCTTAAAAACAGATCGTCGGCATGCGATTTCATCGACGGTTCATCTCTGGATGTCCTGAGACGAACAAGGGACCTGGTTCACATGGGATGGGTCCTCCTCACGCACCCTCTGTATGGCAACCTTAGGCCGCATCAACACCCCTATCGCTCTGTACTTTTGGAAGGGCCCCGAGGCGGCGCAGCCTCGACGGATCAGCTGTCGCTTGAGTACATTGAAAACGCGATAGCCGTCTTCTCCGCGCCCTCGGCGCGCATCATGAGGCCGGAGGACGCCCCGCCCGATGTCAGGGGGGATTTTGCACTCATCGACGCGGAGCTGATGAAAGAGAGTCTTTCCCGGTACGGGATTGTCTGATTGTCACTGTTTCAGTTCTTAACAAAGGGGGTGAATGTCAATGGTCGAACTGACAAAGGAGAACTTCGACGCCGAGGTCAAGGAGAGCGCCCTTCCGGTGCTGGTTGACTTCTGGGGCCCGAAATGCGGTCCCTGCATGGCGCTGCTTCCCAACGTCAAGGAGATGGCGAAGGAGTACGAGGGCAAGGTCAAGTTCTGCTCCGTGGATATTTCCGGGAACCGCAGGGTCGCGATCGCCAACAAGGTCATGGGGCTTCCAGCCTTCCTGTTCTGGAAGGGGGGAGAGGAGGTGGCCCGCATCAGCGGTGGCGAGGTCACTCTGGAGAAGATCAAGGAGAACGTCGAGGGGCTTTTGAAGTAGCCTTCGGCATCTGAAAAGGGGGGAAAAAGACAGCATGAAACTAGAGCTGCACAGGGTGAAGGTGAACAGGCTGGCCTGGGGCGACAGGACCTTTGCCGAGAACGGAGTTCTAACGGTCGACAAGCAGGAGCTGCTCTCCGTGCTCTCGGGCGACGAACGCCTGGCCAAGGTCGACGTCGACTTCGCCATGCCCGGGGAGAGCGTGAGGATACTGCCGGTCAAGGACGTTATCGAGCCGAGGTTCAAGATGGATGGCCCCGGAGGGGTCTTCCCGGGAATGATATCCGACGTGGACACGGTGGGCGAGGGCAAGACTCTTGTCCTCACCGGAGCGGCGGTGGTCACCACCGGAAAGATAGTGCGCTTCCAGGAGGGCATAATCGACATGAAGGGGCCGGGGGCGGAGTACACCCCCTATTCCGGCACCTGCAACATTGTCGTCATACTCGAGAACGTGGACGGAATCGATAAGCACGATCACGAAACCGCATGCAGGATAGCCGGGTTGAAGGCGGCCGCCTACCTGGCGGAGAAGTGCCTCGACGCGAAGGTGGATTCGGTCGAGACCTACGAGACACCGCCGCTCAAGGACGCCATGCACGCCCACCCCGGGCTGCCCAAGGTCGCCTATCTCTACATGCTGCAATCGCAGGGGCTTCTGCACGACACCTACGTCTACGGAGTGGACGCCAAGAAGATACTGCCTACTCTGATCAACCCGACGGAGGTCATGGACGGCGCGATAGTGTCCGGAAACTGCGTCTCGGCGTGCGACAAGAACAACACATACTCGCACCAGAACAACCCCATCATCTATAATATGTTCAAGCGCCACGGCAAGGACTTCAACTTCCTCGGCTGCATAATCACCAACGAGAACGTGACACTGGCCGACAAGAAGAGAAGCTCCTCCTACTCGATAAACCTGGCGAAGACCCTGGGAGTCGAGGGACTGCTGATCTCCGAAGAGGGCTTCGGCAACCCGGACGCCGACCTGATCATGAACTGCTGGAAGGCGGAGCGCTCCGGCATCAAGACCACTCTTCTCACCGACGAGTACGCCGGCCAGGACGGAGCGAGCCAGTCGCTCGCCGACTCCTGCCCGGAGGGGGACGCCTGCGTGACGGCGGGGAACGCCAACGAGGTCATAGTTCTGCCTCCGATGGAAAAGGTCATAGGGTTCCCGGAGGAGGCTAACGTGATAGCCGGAGGTTGGCAGGGGTCCCTCGCCGACGACGGCACGATCACGGTCGAGCTCCAGGCGATACTTGGTTCCACTAACGAGCTCGGTTTTACCAAGCTCGGGGCGTACACAATCTGATCCGGTTGCACGAACGACGGGCAACCAAAACAGTCAATAGAGAATAAACCAGGAGGTACGAGAGCATGGGAAAGCTCGCAGGAAAGAAATTGCTTCTCCTCGGTGAAAGAGACGGCGTCCCCGGCCCCGCTATGGAGGCTTGCCTCAAGGATAGCGGAGCGGAGATCACCTTCTCGGTCACCGAGTGCTTCGTATGAACCGCCGCAGGCGCCATGGATCTGCAGAATCAGCAGCGCATCAAAGACGCCGCTGAGAAGTACGGGCCGGAGAATCTGGTCGTCGTCTTGGGATCGTCCGACGCCGAGGGCGCGGAGATCTACGCCGAGACGGTGAGCAACGGAGACCCGACATTTGCAGGTCCATTGGCCGGAGTCCAGTCTGGACTCGCTGTATACCACGTGTTCGAGCAGGAGATTAGGGACGAGTGCGACGCGGCCGCTTGGGAGGAGCAGATCAGCATGATGGAGATGGTGCTCGACCCCGAGAAGCTGGCGGAGTCCGTTAGCGGCATCAGGTCGCAGTTCAGCAAGTTCGCCCTGTAGGAGGGGAGGTCGTCATCGTGTCATACCGGATCATTCACTACATCAACCAGTTTTACGCCGGCATAGGTGGAGAGGAGAAGGCGGACATCGCCCCCGAGATCCGCGAGGGCATTGTCGGGCCCGGGCAGGCGTTCAAGGCCGCGCTCGGCGCCGATGCCGAGATCGTAGCTACAGTGATCTGCGGCGACTCCTACTTCGCATCGAACATGGAGAAGACCGCGGACGAAATTCTGGGTATGATGAAAAAGTACAAGCCCGATGCGGTAATCGCCGGCCCCGCCTTCAACGCGGGCCGCTACGGAACCGCGTGCGGCGCTCTTGGCGAGGCGGTAGTCAAGGAGCTGGGCATACCGGTCGTTTCCGGAATGTACCCGGAGAACCCCGGCGCAGAGATGTACAAGAAGAGCTTCTTCATCGTCGAGACTCCCGACAGCGCCGCCGGGATGAGGAAGGCCGTCCCCGCGATGGCCGCTCTCGTGCTCAAGCTGCTCAAGGGAGAGGAGCTCGGGACCCCGACAGAGGAGGGCTACATCGAGCGAGGCATCAGGAAGAACAAGTTCTACGAGAAGCTCGCCGCCGAGCGGGCGGTCGACATGTTCGTAGCCAAGCTCAAGGGCGAGCCCTTCGTCACCGAGTATCCGATGCCCGTCTTCGACCGGGTTCCACCCAGTCCGGCCATAAAGGACATGAAGGAAGCGGTCATCGCCCTCGTCACGTCGGGCGGCATCTGCCCGGTCGGCAACCCGGACCACATCGAGGCCTCCAGCGCCAGCAAGTTCGGCGAGTACGACATCACCGGCGTGGACGACCTCACGTGCGACGCATACTGCACTGCGCACGGCGGCTACGACGCCACCTACGCGGACCAGGACGCCGACAGAGTGCTTCCGGTCGACGTTCTGCGCGAGATGGAGAGAGAGGGCGTCTTCAAGAAGCTGCACAACAAGTTCTACTCGACGGTAGGCAACGGCACCGCCGTCGCCAGCTCCAAGCGCTTCGCTGTCGAGATAGCCGAGAGGCTCATTGCCGACGGGGTCACCGCCGTGATCCTCACCTCCACCTGAGGCACCTGCACTCGTTGCGGTGCAACGATGGTGAAGGAGATAGAGAGAGCGGGGCTTCCGGTGGTTCACGTGTGCACCATCGTCCCGATATCCCTGACGGTGGGCGCCAACAGGATAGTCCCGGCGGTGGCGATACCCTACCCGCTGGGCGACCCGTCCAGGACCATGGCCGAAGAGAAGGAGATCAGGCGTCACTTGGTGGAGAAGTCCCTAAAGGCGCTTCAGACGGAGATAACGGAACAGACGGTATTCACCGACTGATTCCGTTGCGTATGCGGCCGGGCCACCAGGCCCGGCCGCGCGAGAAAAGTACAAGGAGGTTGGTACGCCATGGCAACAGTAGGTATCAAAGGATACGCCTACTGCCTTAACCACGCCCCCGAGACCGGTCTTCACTACGGGAACACACCTTACGTGGAGAGGATGACGAAGGGAGAGACGGAGTTTTTAAAAGAACTGCCCTCGTTCATGCAGAGCTTCGAGGAGGCCAGGGATTACGCCCCGAACCAGGCCTACATCGGCGGGATCCCCATAGAGAAGCTCGGGGATACCCCGCAGCCCTGGTACGAGAACAGGCTTCCGGATTCCAGCCGTTACGGTGCTTATGGTGAGATCATGCCCGAGGACGAGTTCCTCGGACTGATGGATATATGCGATGTCTTCGACATAATCTGGTTGGAGAAGGGCTTCGCGGCGTCCGTGAGGGAGAAGTTGAAGCAGAGCCCCGTGATGAACGACGCCATCCTCTCGCGGCTGGAGGAGGGACACGACCTCTCCGAGATAGAAAATGAGACGACCAACCGCAAGGCGGTGCCTCTCTTCCACGGAGGGAAGACGGTCGGATGCGTGCGCAACGGGCATGATATAGACGACTGTTTGTTTGCCTACGTCCTGCTTGAGAACCTTGCCAGCAAGACTAGCGCGCTGCTCTCGCTGCTGCACCTGCTGAAGAACACCGGCATGGCCCCGGAGGAGGTCGACTTCATCGTCGAGTGCTCCGAGGAGGCCGCCGGCGACATGAACCAGCGCGGAGGGGGCAACTTCGCCAAGGCGATAGCCGAGATAGCCGGATGCGTGAACGCCAGCGGCTTCGACGTCAGGAGTTTCTGCGCCGGTCCTGTAAACGGCATGATCGCGGCGGCGACCCAGGTCGCCTGCGGTGCCCGGGACAACTGCATCGTAGTCGCCGGAGGGGCTGTGCCGAAACTCTTCATGAATGGCCGGGATCACGTGAAGAAGAAGCTCCCCGCGCTCGAGGACTGTCTGGGAAGCTTCGCCGTCCTGCTGACGCCCGACGATGGCACTCTGCCCGTCATGCGACTCGACGTGCTCGGCAAGCACTCGGTCGGTGCCGGGTCGTCCCCCCAGGCGGTGACGACAGCCCTCATCCTCGAGCCCCTCGAGAAGGCCGGTCTCTCCTTCCTTGACGTTGACAAGTACGCCTCCGAGATGCACATCAACGAGATCACCCTGCCCGCGGGCGCGGGTGACGTCCCGCTGGCCAACATCAAGATTACAGCGGCTCTTGCCGTCACCAAGAAGGCGATAGAGAGGGCCGACATGATGAAGTTCGTGGAGGAGCGCGGGGTCCCCGGAATAGCCCACACCCAGGGGCACATTCCCTCGGGCGTGCCCTTCATAGGTCACGCATGTGACGCGATGAAGGAGGGCAGGATGAAGAGGGCCATGGTCATCGGCAAGGGAAGCCTCTTCCTCGCTCGCCTCACCAACCTCGCCGACGGCGCCTCCTTCCTGATAGAGCCGCCGACCGGTGCGAAGGGCGGGGTGTCGGCCGTCTCAAAGGACGACATCAAGTCCCTTCTCCTCGAGGTCCTGTCCGAGCTTGCGAGCAAGCTCGAATAAGCGGCGGTGACGGAGATGTCGGAGATTAAAACTCTTGTAGGAAAGGCGCTTGCCGATATCGTGGCCGAGGCCCGTTCGGGCGGGCCGAGCGTCCCGGTGGGGCTCATGTCCATGGGCAGCGAGATGGGCGGGGAGGAGCTGGCCCGGGGCGCGACCCAGGCATTGGACGGGGGTTCCCGGGTAGAGGTGGTCATGATAGGCCCCAGGGTCCCCGGCTTCGAGCAGCTCCAATGGATTGAGACCGGGCCGTGCGAGGAGGAGGTCTCCAGCGCGATGGAGAAGGCTCTGTCCGACGGGCGCATCGCGGGAGCGGTGGCTCTTCACTACCCCTTCCCGCTTGGCGTTACGACGATCGGCAGGGTGCTTACCCCCGGAAGGGGCAGACCGATGATAATTGCCTCCTCCACCGGCACGTCCGCCGTGGGCAGGGTGGAGGCGATGGTGCGCAACGCCGTGTACGGAACTGCGGTCGCCAAGGCCCTCGGGATCGCCGATCCCACGGTGGGCATCCTGAACGTCGACGGGGCGCAGATAGTACACAAGGCCCTGGCGAAGATGAAGGAGAAAGGCTACTCGTTCTCCTTCGGGACGAGCGTCAGGAAGGACGGGGGCGCCGTGCTGCGCGGCAACGATCTTCTCGCCGGAGCGGTCGACGTCTGCGTGGCAGACACATTGACGGGCAACGTGCTGATGAAGCTCTTCTCGTCCTTCACCACGGGCGGCTCGTACGAGTCGCTCGGATGGGGGTACGGCCCGTCGGTCGGCGAGGGGTGGAGCAAGGTCATATCCATCATCTCGCGCGCCTCGGGTGCGCCGGTGATAGCGGGCGCGCTCGAGTACACCGCCAAGGTCGTCGCGGGTGGCCTTCCGGAGAAGGTCGCGTCCGAGCTGAAGGCTGCGAAGAGGGCCGGGATGCTGGATATAATCGATTCGCTGACGCCGAAGGCTGTCGCCTCCGAGGAGGTGGAAGCGCCTCCCGCAGAGCCCACGGACGACGAGATCGGCGGTATCGACGTGCTGTCGATCGAGGACGGGGTCAAGGCCCTGTGGAAGGAGGACATATACGCGGAGTCCTCCATGGGCTGCACCGGCCCTGTCATCAAGGTCGCGGCAAAAAACCTTGAGAAGGCCGAGGCGATCCTGAAAAAGGGCGGCTATATCTGATGATAATGAGGGATTGAGGGCGCCATTGTTGTCCTGTTTTACCGATTGTTGTGGTATACTCCATTCCGGACGCGGGCGTTTCTCTTTATAGAATTCCTTGAGGGGGGTGGTCGATGAAGACCTGCCGGCTTTAGGGCGCGGATACGTTCCGCGGTCGATCCAGTGAAACCCCTTGCTTTTCAAGGGGCGGAAATGCTTTCACTTAGCTCTTTCTATTTAACAAAGGGGGAATTGACAGCATGGAAAAGATCATGGAGATCAACAGTTTTGTCAACGGTATTGTTTGGGGGCCCTGGATGTTGGCCCTGCTGGTCGGGACCGGCGTCTATCTCACCGTCATTCTCGGCTTTCCGCAGCTTCGCTACTTCTTCCTCAGCTTCAAGGAGATCTTTGGTAACCTAGGCAAGAGGAAGGAGGGAGAGGGCGCCATATCATCCTTTGCGGCCCTGTCCACCGCCATGGCGTCCACGATCGGCACCGGCAACATCGCCGGCGTGGCCACGGCGATTCACCTCGGCGGCCCCGGAGCTCTCTTCTGGATGCTCGTGTCCGCGTTCTTCGGCATGGCGACGAAGATGGCGGAGGTCATCCTCGCCGTCCACTTCCGCGAGAAGGACGACATAGGCGACTGGCGCGGAGGCACGATGTACATACTCGAGAAGGGCGCGAACGCCAAGTGGCTCGCCTGGCTCTTCGCCCTATTCGGGTTCCTTGCCTCCTTCGGAATCGGATGCGCTGTTCAGTCCAACTCGGTCGCCGAGGGCTTCGAGATGGGCTTCGGCATCCCCTACCTGTACAGTGGCATAGCGGTCGCCATACTCACGGCGCTCGTGATCATCGGAGGCCTCAAGAGGATCTCCGACGTCACCACCTACCTTGTGCCCTTCATGGCGGTCTTCTACATCATCGGCGCGATAATCGTCGTAGTCACGAAGAGCGACCAGATAGGCCCCGCGTTCGCAAGCGCATTCAACTACGCGATCACCGATCCGATGGCCATGCCGGGAGCGATAGCGGGCTGGACGATAAAGCAAGCCATGGTCAGGGGAGTGGCGAGGGGCGTCTTCTCCAACGAGGCCGGACTTGGCTCCGCCCCGATGGCGCACGCCGCCGCCGTTGTCGATCACCCCTGCCGCCAGGGCCTGTACGGGATATTCGAGGTGTTCGTCGACACCATCGTGGTCTGCACCCTGACCGCCCTTGTGATCATGACCAGCGGAATGCTCACCGGAAGACCGGATCTCTCCGGAGCTCAGCTCACCCTCTCCGGCTTCGAGGTGGTCCTCGGCAACACGGGCACGATCATCCTCTCGATCGGACTGGCCCTGTTCGCCTTCTCGACGATCCTCGGCTGGTACTGGTATTGCGAGACCTGCGGATCCTACATTTTCGGCACGAAGCTCATCCCGGTGCTGAAGATCCTCTGGATCGTTGTCCTGTTCATAGGCGCCACCGGCGGAGTCTTCCTCGGCGACGCGATGGGATTCCTGGAGCATTTGTGGGATATGTCAGACACTCTGAACGGACTGATGGCTGTGCCCAACCTTGTGGCCCTGCTCATAGTCTCGGGAGAGGTTCGCAAGCTCGTGGCGGACTTCGACACCAAGCGCAAGAGCGGAGAGCTCAAGGTCTAAGGATACTCGCATCAAAACAGGTATATCAGAAGGGGCGGCTCGCCGCCCCTTAACTGTGTCTGAAAGGAGAGACGGCAGATGCAGCGGGCGACAAGAATGGAAGTTCACCTGGGCAACCTGAAGACCAACTTTTCGGCCATACGACGGCACGTTGGAGACGGGCCCGAGATATTTGGCGTTGTGAAGGCCAACGGATATGGACACGGCGCCGTCATCGTCTGCAGGGCGCTGGCGGAGGCCGGATGCAGGAGATTCGCCGTGGCCACGCCGGACGAGGGGCTCGGGCTTCGAGAGGCCGGGATCGGCGAGCCGATACTGGTGCTTGGCCCGTCGCCGGAGAAATCCGCCGACGAGTATGTGAGCCATGACATAGCCTCCTCGGTCACCGACCTGCATTTCGCCAGGGCATTGGGCGAGGCGGCCTCACGGCGCGGCAGGCAGGCTGCGGTGCACGTCAAGGTGGACAGCGGCATGGGGCGGATCGGCTTCCTCCCCGAGGATATCCCGTCCGTCCTCGATGAGCTGCTTACGATCCCCGGCCTGAAGATCGAGGGGATGTTCACCCACTTCGCAGTGGCCGACGAGAGCCGCCTCGAGTACACCGACTACCAGTTCTCCGGCCTGACGAGGGCCTTGAAGGCGGCCGAGGAGCGAGGCGTACGGATCCCGATGCGTCACGCCTGCAACAGCGCCGGGCTGCTGGCTTGCCCGGACAAGTTCCTGGACGCGGTTCGGCCGGGGCTGATCCTCTACGGGATGTGGCCGTCGGAGGAATGCCCGAGACCGATCGAGCTGAAGCCGACCTTCGAGGTGAAGACGGAAATAGCGTTCGTCAAGCAGCTCCCGCCGCGCAGCGGGGTCGGCTACGGCCTGCGCTACATGACCCGCGGCCACGAGGAGATCGCCGTTCTGCCCGTCGGTTACGCGGACGGCTACTCCCGGGCCCTATCGATGAAAGTCCCGGTGCTGGTCAAGGGCAGGCGAGTCCCCATGAGGGGCAACATCTGCATGGACCAGACCATGATAGACGTCACCGGCTTGGACGCGAAGGTCGGGGACGAGGTGGTTCTGATCGGCAGGCAGGGCGACGAGGTCATCACCCCGGAGGAGATTGGCGCTGCGAGGAACACGATCAACTACGAGGTCCCCAACGCGTTCCTCAAGAGGGTGCCGAGGGTCTATATCCCCTAAGGAGGCGATGCGTGTGAGTACCAATCTCCCGTTACTGAAGAACTTTCCCGTGGATGTTCTCTCAGGTTCAGCCGTTCGTTCGCTTGAGGCGGCCGCGGCGAAGTGCCGCGCTGAGGCGGTGACGATGGTCGTGCTGCCGAACAGCGGCCACCCGGCGGGGTCTCTCTCCAGCATGGAGATGTACCTCGCGGTCTACGGGGTCGCGGACATCACCCCGGAGAACTGTGATTCTTTCGACCGGGACTACGTCGCAATAAGCCACGGGCATACCTCCCCGGCGGCCTACACAGCCCTCGCGGCCTGGGGCTTTTTCGACCCGATGGATGCGGTGGCCCACTTCAGGCAGTGCGGCTCCCCCTTCCAGGGGCACGTGGAGCGATCGGTCCCGGGCATCGACTGGGGAAGCGGAAACCTGGGCCAGGGACTGTCGGCCGGCGTCGGCTTCGCCCTGGCGCAGAGGGCCCGGGGAAGCGGCAAGAGGACCTACGTTCTGATGGGCGACGGAGGACAGACGAAGGGCCAGAGCGCGGAGGCGCGCAGGATTGCCGCCAAGGAGGGGCTCTCCAACATCACCGCCCTGATCGACTGGAACAACATCCAGATATCCGGCACTCTCGACAAGGTGATGCCGGCAGACATAAAGGCCCTGTGGGCAGCGGACGGCTGGAACGTTCTCGAGTGCGACGGGCACTCCTTCCAGGAGCTCTACGCGGCCCTTAAGGAGGCGGAGTCCTCCCCGACTCTCACCATGATACTGTGCAGGACGGTGATGGGCAAGGGAGTCCCCTTCATGGAGGGCACGCCGGAGTACCACGGCAAGGCCCCGCGGGACGAACTGTACACCAAGGCGATGAGCGATCTCGGCGGCGACCCGGCAATGCTCGAGGACGCGCGTGCCAGGAGGGCGGATCCCCCTCCCGCCGGGCGCAGTGTCACACCTTCGGCGCACCGACTGGACACCGGCGAGCCGCGCACCTACGAGTACGACGCGAAGCCCACCGACAACCGGTCGGCATTCGGCAGGGCGCTGGCGGACATAGGTGAGCTGAACTACAAGAAGGATGGAGCTACCCCGATCCTGGTCTTCGACTGCGACCTGGCGTCTTCCGTCAAGACCTCGGACTTTGCGACCGCCTGCCCCGAGTGGTTCGTCCAGACAGGCATCCAGGAGCACGCCACCGCGACAGCCGCCGGCGCAGCCTCCATAGCAGGAGTTGCCGCCCTTTGGGCCGGGTTCGGGGTGTTCGGACTGTCCGAGACCTATAATCAGCAGAGGCTCAACGACATAAACAAGGCGGACCTGAAGACGGTGCTTACCCATGTGGGGCTGGACGTCGGGGAGGACGGCGCTACCCACCAGGCGATAGACTACGTCGGGCTGCTCAGAAACATGTTCGGGTACAAACTCGTCGTCCCTTGCGATCCGAACCAGACGGACAGGGCGACGCGCTGGGCCCTCGGGGCGCCGGGGTGCGCCTGCCTCGCCATGGGGAGGAGCAGGCTGAAAGTCCTAGTCGACGGAGATGGAATGCCCCTCTTCGCGGGCGACTACTCCTTCGATTACGGTAGGGCCGACCAGTTGCGGAAGGGAGCTGACGGCGCGATATTCGCCCTCGGGGCGATGTCGGGGAGGGCCATGGAAGCCGCTGGGATTCTCATGGAAAAGGGGATCGAAGTGTCGGTCTACGCCGTCTCCTGCCCGTTGGAGACGGACGACGAAGCGCTTAGAGCCGCTGCTGCCACGGGGAGGGTGCTCACCTGCGAGGATCACAATGTGAACAGCGGAATGGGCTCGATCATCGCGGCCAGGATGATGGAGCTGGGGCTGCACCCATCGTTCCGGTCGGTCGGTGTGCACCGATACGGCGATTCCGGCCCGTCAGGGGACGTCATCCGGGCCATGGGGCTGGATCCTCTATCGCTGGCCGCGTGCTTCGAGTCTCTTGCGTGAGGGACGGGCGCCCGGGACGAAAAATGGGTAAATCATGACACGAGAAGGACCGGCGGCAGGAAGGAGGATCCTTCTGCACGTCTGCTGCGCCCCGGACGCCACGGTGCCCTGGGCCGATCTTGAATCCGAGGGGTACGAGGTGCTGCCCTACTGGTACGGGTGCAACATCCACCCGGCCGATGAGGAGGCGAGAAGGCGCGACTCCATGGTCAGGCTCAAGTCCATCATGGGAGGAGAGGCGATAATAGAGGAATACCGTCCCGAGTCGTGGCTTGAGGCGGTAGCCCACCTCGCGGACGAGCCAGAGGGGGGGCGAAGGTGCTCCCTCTGCTTCAGGCTCCAGCTTGATGCGGCGGCCTCGGCGGCCGCAGCCGCGGGGATCGGCATGTTATGCACCACTCTCACGATCAGCCCGCACAAGGACGTCGACGAGATCAACAGGATCGGCACCGAGTGCGCTGCCCGGCACGGGCTTGAATGGCTGCTCCGCGTCTTCCGCAGGAGGGCCGGCTTCCTTCGCTCGGTGGCCCTGTCGAGGGAGTACGGGCTGTACAGGCAGAAATACTGCGGATGCATCCACAGCATTCGCCGGGACGTCGAACTTTCGAAGGAGGAGTGCAGATGACATTCGATCATATAGAGGGCCGTCTCTCGCGGCTCCGGACGCGCATGGCGGAGGAGGGAACTGACGTCATGGTCGTCCTGGCCCACGAGAATTTCAATGGCGAGTCGCTGTCTTACATATCGGGCTTCCGCGGCAGCAGCGGAGCGGCGGTGATTTCGGCCGACGAGGCCCTGCTGGTGACGGATGGTCGCTATTCGCTCCAAGCGGCGGAACAGTCGCCGTTCGAGGTCGTCCACCAGGGCCAGAAGCTACTGCAGGAGAGGACCGCAGAGCTGTTGCGCGAGCGAAAGTGGCGCCGCGGCGGCTACGAGGGGGAGAGGCTTGTCGTGTCCGTCTACAGAGCCCTGGAGGGGTCTCTGAGCCATTGGAATGACTGTTCGAACCTGCTGCCGGAGCTCCGCAGGCGCAAGGACGACGCCGAGGTCGCCGCCATCGCCAAGGCCGCCGAGATAGCCTATTCCGCCTACGAGGAGGCGCTGAAGGAGGTCCGCCCCGGCATGTCCGAGAACGAGTTCAATGCCCTTCTGGAGTACCTGGTAAGAAAGGGTGGCGCCGAGTCGGGCTGGCAGGGCGGCAAGTTCATTGTCGCGTCGGGCGAGAGGGGGGCTCTGCCTCACGGAAGGGCGTCGGACAGGCTATTTCAAAGAGGGGACATGGTGACGGTGGACTTCGGCGCCACGGTCGACGGGTATGTCTCCGACATAACTAGGAACTTCTGCCTCGGTCCGATGCCGGCCAAGGGCCGCGAGATCGAGGCCGCCCTCCTGGAGGCGGCGGATGCCGCGGTGGCCGAGATCCGTCCCGGCGTCGAGGGAAGATACGTGGACTCGGTTGCGCGCGATATACTGGGCGAGAAGGGCTGGGGGAAGTACTTCATTCACAGCCTCGGTCACGGACTGGGGCTGGAGGTGCACGAGACGCCTCGCCTCTCCCCCCTGTCGAAGGACGTCCTCTGTGAGGGGGACGTGGTCACGGTCGAGCCGGGCATCTATATCGACGGGTGGGGCGGCATGAGGATAGAGGACGACTACCTCGTCACCGCTTCGGGCGCAGTGTGCATATCCGGCTGCCGGGGCAGGGAGGCGGTCGAGATACCGGTCTGACATCGCGGCTTGTTTTTTCGCCACTGGCATATATAATAGCCCCGAGATGATCCTGAACCGAAAAGGGGGAACTGTCATGAAGAAGTACGTTTGCACCGTTTGCGGCTACGTCTACGATCCTGCGGAGGGAGATCCGGACAACGGAGTCGCGCCGGGGACGGCCTTTGAAGATGTCCCCGAGGACTGGCTCTGCCCGGTCTGCGCAGTGGCGAAGGATATGTTCGAGCCGGAGGACTAGGCCCGATCGAACGACGAACACGAGGGAGGGGCGATCGCCCCTCCCTCGAACTCTACTCGGAGCGGAGCATCGCCATCGCGGCCCTCTCCAGCTCCTCCCTTCCGAGCGAGCGAGACTCGAGCGTGAGGACGACGTCCGAGTCCACCGCCACGGCGAGCGAGCTTCCAAGGTCGGGGGACGATTCGAAGACGGACCTCATCCCGTCCAGCTCGAAGACCTCGTAGGTGGCGCCGAAGCCTATCGGTCGATCATCCGTCCTCGTCCCGACTGGCGCGCTGACCAGCGGCCCCGCCCCGGGACCGGACATCAGGGTCGCCTCGATCCTCCCTCCGAAGGCGTTCACGTAGGTGCGAGACAACCACTCGCCGAAGTTCCCCGAGGGGGCCTCCAGAGGCACCGCCTTCGTGGGGCCGGCCGAGTAGCCCGCGATCTCCGGAAGCCCTGCCCCCGCATAAGAGGCCCCTCCCCAAAAAATCACGAGAGAGGCGAACAAGGCGGTCAAGCATCGTTCCATCATAATAACTCCCCCTTGTCATGTTCCGAAGCATATTTTACCTCATTTGCCCGCTTTTTCCCTCCGAGGGTATAATGGCTTTGAACAGTCATTCGTCCAAGGAGGTCTTTCCTTGCATAAGTTCTCGATAAAAGTCTACGGGTGTCAGATGAACGTCTACGACGGGGACAAGATAAAAACCGCCCTCGTCGAGCGCGGCTGGATGGAGGCCCCCGAGGAGGAGGCCGATCTGGTCATACTGAATGGGTGCAGCATCCGCGACAAGGCCGAGCAGAAGGTCTGGAGCGACCTGGGCCGCTACGCTGTGCGATGGAACAGGGAGGGCAGGCCGCTCGTGGCGGTCGTCGGATGTGTTGCCCAGAGGGTCGGGCGCAGAATGGCGGTTCGCTTTCCGTGGGTTCGCTTCGTGTCCGGCCCCAGGCATATCGGCGAAGTCCCCGACGCCCTCTCGCGCCTCTTCGAGGTGGAGGGAGCCCCGGTCTTTCTGATGGACGACGACCCGAGTGAGTTCGTCGAGCTGCCCGGCGCGCCGATCGAGAGGGGCAACCGATGGAGGGCGTTCGTGACGATAGCTCACGGCTGCGACAACTTCTGCTCCTACTGCATAGTCCCCTACGTCAGGGGGCGCTTCCTCTCCCGTGCGCCGAGGGAGATAATCGACGAGGTCAAGGCCCTCGTCGCCGACGGGGTCCTCGAGGTCACTCTGCTTGGGCAGAACGTGAACAGCTACGGCAGCGATTTCTCGAACGGCTACAGGTTCTCCTCCCTCCTGCGGGACGTCGCGGAGAGGACGGGAGTGCGCCTGCTGCGCTTCGTCACCTCCCACCCCCGGGATTTCTCTCCCGACATAGTCGACGTCATGGCCGAGCGCTCCGACGTCCTATGCCCCTCGATCAACCTTCCCATTCAGTCGGGCAGCGACAGGATGCTGAAGATGATGAGAAGGGGCTACGATCTCCAGAGCTACAGGGCCGCCGTCGCCTCGATCCGGGAGAGGCTCCCGGACGCAGGGCTGACCACGGACCTGATTATCGGCCATCCGGGCGAGACGGAGGAGGACTTTCAACTGTCGTTGAACGCGCTGGAGGAGTTCCGATTCGACCTGGTGCACTCCGCCGCCTACTCCCCCAGGGAGGGGACATCCGCCGCGGCCAGGGAGGACCAGGTCCCGCACGATGTCAAGATGAGCCGCCTGAACGAGGTAAACGTCCTTCAGGCCAGGATAGCGAGGGAGATAAACAGGGCCCTCATAGGCAGGAGGTTCGAGATACTGCTGGACGACGTCGCCCCCAGGGGGCGAGGGCTGATCCAGGGCCGGACCCCGTCGGACAAGGTCGTGCTGGTGGAGGGCGGGGAGGAGCTGTTGGGGCGCTTCGCCACTGTGGAGATAACGGACGGGGAGAGCTGGCGCTTGAACGGACGCTTGGTATCGATCTCCGGCCGAGGCGGCGTCCCATGAGGGGTGGCGGGATGAAAGAAAAGCTCGGCCGCAACGCGGGGCTGGGCTTCTTCGCCATAGGGGTCGCCTGCTTTCTACTGGCGGGTTTGCTGGTCTACAAATTCTCCGGGAGGTTCGTGGACACTCCGTCCGGTGCGGTCGCCGGTCCTGCTCACACGTTCCGCGACAGATCGGACGTCAGGCAGGACACGGCGCCTGCCGACCCGGCTGCCGGAGGGGGAGCGAGGACGGAGCCTCGCGAGGAGAGCCATTGGGTGCTCTATATCACAGGAGAGGTGAGAAATCCGGGTGTCTACAACCTGCCTCCTGGAAGCAGGGTCTTTCAGCTGGTCGAGGCCGCCGGGGGGATAGGGCCGCAGGCGGACCCGGTGAGGATAAACATGGCGTCGCCACTCGCGGACGGCATGCACATCCATGTTCCCTCGATACGGCCCGGCGGCGGGATAATGGACATCCCCGAGGGGAGCGCTCACTCGCTGATGTCGCTCGCTCCAAGCATGTCCCCCTCGGGCGGGCATGGTGCCATGGTGAACGTGAACTCGGCCTCCGCCGCAGAGCTGCAGACCCTGCCGGGAATCGGCCCGGTGACGGCCAGGGCGATAATTGAGCACAGGGAGAGGGTCGGTCCCTTCCGCTCGCTCGAGTCGCTGATGGACGTCAGCGGCATCGGCCCGAAGAAGCTCGAGGCGATCAGGGGAATGGTCGTCGTCCAATGAGCGGGACGCGCCTGCCGGAGGATCACAGCGAGGTCCCGTTCGTCCCTCGCGAGGGAGTGGCGCGAGCGCCGCTTCTTTTTATCCTCGCGGGGCTGTCGTTTTCTCTTGCCGCGACCAATAGAGGCGTCCCGCCGATCGTTTCGGCTCTGCTAGCTCCTCTGACGGTAATGGGGCTGGCCTTAGTGCTGTCGGAGACCCGTCCGCTTCGCCTGCTGTCGTATGCGTCGGGCGTGGCACTTCTCTCCCTAGCGGCGGCCCTGCTCTGCTGCCTGTCGCTCCTGCGGCCGCCATCCCTGCCCGAGGGAAGGGTCGAGGGAAAGGGCGTCGTCGTATATGAACGCTCGTGGGGCACCCGACGAGCCGTGCTGGTAGACGCCGCCACAGGAAGGTACATGCTCAAGATCAATCCCGACCGGCACGTGTTGGAGGGGGACACCCTCTTGTTCACCGGAACAGCCCGCGCAATCTCCCCGAGAGACGGATCGTCATTCCGAGAGGACTACTACTGGAGCGCGAGGGGCACGAGGATCGAGATAATCCCGGAGAAGGTCTCTAAGAGGTCGGGAGGCCCCTCCCTCCCCCGGTGGAGGACCTCTCTGCGCAGGCGCATGCTGCTGACCCTGCCTCCGCGCACGAGGGGCTATCTGCTCGCGGCGGTGCTCGGCGTCCGGGACCCCGACCTTAACGAAGCTCACAGGCGCTGGGGGACGTCCCACCTCCTGGCAGTGTCCGGTTTTCACGTCGGCCTGGTCGCTCTCGGCGTATGGAGGCTGCTTTCGTCGAGCCGGGCCAGGGCCGCCGTATCGCGACGGTGGGCGGCGTTCGCAGCAAGCCTCGTCCTGTGGGGGTACGCCCTCCTGGCCGGAGGTGCTCCGGGGGCTCTGAGGGCTGCTCTGATGCTTCAGACGGTCCTTCTTAGCGAGGTCTTCGGGCGCAGGGGGAACCCCGTGAACTCCGTCTCCCTGGCGGCGCTGCTTCTGCTCCTGTGGCGACCCGCGTGGTTCTTCGACGTAGGCTGGCGTCTGTCGGTCATCGCAGCCATGATCCTCGCCTCGCTGACCCAGCGAATCATCAACCTGTGGTTGCTTCCCCTGTCGAGCGCACTCGTATGGCTCGCGACCTCCCCCCAGGTCACATCGGTCTTCGGAAGCGTGCCGACGGCAGGGCTGCTGCTGAACCTGGTCGCCCTGCCTCTCTTCTCGGCCCTCTACCCGGTAGCGTTTTTCTTCTCCCTCCCCCTTCTCATTGGCATTCCGGGGGGAAGATCCCCGGCCTTCGCCGCCGAGGGCCTGTTCACCCTGTGGGAGGCCTGCGCCGACTTCATCGCGGGACTCGTGCCCTGGTCCGTCGGGTGGACCCCGGCTCTTGCGATGATCGGGGGCGGGATGTTCGTCCTCGTCCTCGCGGGAGGAGTTCATCCATTTCGCGGGAGGACTGTCGCCGGCGCGGGGATGATTCTGCTGGCCGGGGTGTTCATACTGTGACCGACCGTCGAGGTGGTATAATATTTCGTTGTCCAAAGTCTTATTATCAGGGAGGCGGAGATGCTTCTAGTAATCGACGTCGGCAACACCACCACGGTCATAGGGATCTACGACGGGGAGGAATTGAGATACCACTGGCGGCTTATATCCGAGCGTCACACGTCCGACGAGCTGGGGATATACCTGCTCAACCTGCTGTCCATATCCGGGATGGACCAAAGGGAGATCGACGGCGCGATATTCTCCAGCGTCGTTCCCTCTCTGGACAGCGCCCTGTGCGAGGGGCTGGAGAACTACCTGGGAGTTCGGCCGGTTAAGGTTACCGCGGATCTGGATCTCGGGATCGAGATAGCCTACTCGCCCAGGCACGAGGTCGGCGCGGACAGGCTGGTGAACTCCGTGGCGGGGATAGCCCGCTACGGCGCTCCCCTGATAGTGGTCGACTTCGGCACGGCCATAACCCTGGACATACTGAATGCCGAGGGAGCATATATCGGGGGCGCCATAGCCCCTGGGCTGGTCACTGGCATGGAGGCCCTGTTCGGCAGGACGGCCAAGCTGCCGCAGGTCTCGCTCGTCCCGCCGAAGAGCGTGATAGGCAACAACACCATCGGCTCGATCCAGGCTGGGATAATGTTCGGCAACGCCGGCCTGGTCGATGCGCTGGTCGGGAGGGCCTGGAGCGAGATGGGGACGGAGACGAGGGTGGTCGCCACGGGAGGACACTCGTCCGAGATAGCCTCCCTTTCCCGGACCATCACGGATGTGGACCAGTGGCTTGCGCTCGAGGGCCTGAGAATCATCCACGACAGGAACAGCGATAGGTGACCGTAACCATAGGAGGTCTTCGCCTCTCCAACCCAGTGCTGCTGGCGCCGATGGCCGGGATCACCATACCGCCCTTGCGACGCCTCTTCGCTAGGCTTGGCGCGGGGGCGACCCACACCGAGATGATAAGCTGCGCGGGGCTGTTGGCGGGCGGTGACGGATCCAAAGGCCCCGCGACGAAGACGGAACGGATGCTGTCGGTCATGGAGGGGGAGGCACCGGTGGTGCTTCAACTGTTCGCCGGGGACGAGGAGACTCTCTATCGGGGCGCCTCGCTCGCCCTGGAGGTGAGACCCGGCTTCCCCGCCCTGGGGATCAACATGGCCTGTCCTATGCCCAAGGTTTTGAAGAAGGGGGCCGGCTCCAGGCTTCTCGACAGGCCGGAGACGGCGTTTGGAATGGTGCGGCGGATGGCCGGGTTCGGGATGCCCGTATGGCCGAAGATCCGAAAGTCCCCTCCCTCGGCGCCCCTGTCCACCGAGGCCTTCTGCGAGGGCCTGCTGAATGCGGGCGCGGCCCTCGTGACAGTGCACGGACGCACCCCTGCACAGAGGTACGAGGGGGAGGCGGATGTATCCCTGCCCGTTACGCTCGCGAGGCTCTTTCCCGGCAGGATATGCGCCAGCGGGGATATATTCTCGGTCGAGCAAGCGATCGAGTACCTGGACGGGGGCTGCTCGGCGGTGATGCCCGCAAGGGGCGCGATAGCCGACCCCTTCCTGGTCCCTAGGATCCTTGCTCGCCTGGGCTGCGACGTGGTTGCAGAGCTGTTGGATCCCTCGCTGGAGATGCGGATAGAGATGTTGACGGGCTTCGGCGACGATGTGAGCTCCGAGGCCGATCCCCGCATAGCCTGTCTGATGGTGAAACGCCTCCTCCCGGGTATGTTCAAGGGGCGGCCGGGGGTGGGGGCTCTGAGGCGCGCCGCCGCGACGGTCCTCTCGTGGGACGACCTCAGGGAGATGATTATGGAGTCCGAAGGGTTTTTCGAAAGGAGAGAGTTTCATAGTGGATGCGCAGAATGAAAGAGACGTCCTCAACGCTCGCTCCGCGGAGGCCGACGAGGTCTTCGGGGACGAGATAGTGCGCCAGCGAACGGACAAGCTGGAGAGGCTCCGCTCGGAGGAGGGGTACAACCCGTTCCTCCACGAGAAGTGGGAGTGGAGGCACCACCTCGACTATGTCCGAAAAAACTTCGACCACCTCGCGGTTGACGAGACCGACGAGTCCGCCGAGATAGTCACGGCCGGCAGGGTGATGACGCTCCGAAAGCACGGCAGGGCGATGTTCGCGAACCTTGCAGACGAGACGGACACCCTGCAGCTCTACCTCCAGCTCAACGCGATGGGCGAGGAGGAGTACTCCTTCGCCAAGAAATGGGTGGACACGGGGGATTGGGTCGGAGTGGTCGGCTATCCCTTCAGGACCCAGCGAGGAGAGCTCACTCTTCACGTCAGGAAGTTGGTGCTGCTGAGCAAGGCGCTGCGACCGCTACCTGAGAAGTGGCACGGGCTGAAGGACACGGAGCTGCGCTACCGCCGCCGTTACACGGACCTGATCGCCAACCCGGACGTCCGCGAGACCTTCCGGAAACGCTCCAAGATCATCGCCTCCATCAGAAAGACTTTGGAGGACCACGGCACTCTCGAGGTCGAGACGCCGATACTGTCGGTGCTCGCAGGCGGTGCGAACGCACGGCCGTTCAAGACCTTTCACAACGCCCTCGGCATGGAGATGTACCTGCGTATCGCCACCGAGCTCTACCTTAAGCGCTTGGTCGTAGGTATGTTCGGCAGGGTCTACGAGATGGGCAAGAACTTCCGAAACGAGGGGCTCAGCCCGATGCACAACCCGGAGTTCACCGCGATGGAGGTCTACTGGGCTTACGCTGACTACGAGGACATGATGGCTCTGACCGAGGAGATCATAAGAAACGCGGCCGCCTCCGTGCACGGGCCGGACTTCTCGGGCCCCATCCGCTACCAGGACGTCGACCTTGATTTCACGAAGCCTTTCAAGAGGAGCTCCATGCTGGACCTCGTGAGGGAGTATACAGGCATCGACTTCAGGGAGATCCGTGAAGACGAGGAGGCCCGTCGGATAGCCAAGGAGCGAGGAGTCGAGCTGAAAGGCGACGAGAGCCGCTTCCTGGTGCTCAACCTCATGTTCGAGGCCTTCGTGGAGGAGAAGCTGATACAGCCGACCTTCGTGACGGGCCACCCGACGGAGATCTCCCCGCTCGCCAAGCGCGACCCGTCCGACCCGGACTACACCCACCGTTTCGAGCTATTCATCTGCGGCAAGGAGGTAGCGAACGCGTTCAGCGAGCTCAACGACCCGATCGACCAGAGATCGCGCTTCGAGGATCAGCTCAAGAAGAAGGAGGCCGGCGACGACGAGGCGCACGACTTCGACGAGGACTTCATCAACGCGATAGAGTCCGGACTGCCGCCGACGGGCGGTCTTGGCATCGGAGTGGACAGGCTGGTGATGTTCCTGACCGACTCGAGGTCCATCCGCGACGTCATACTCTTCCCGACGATGAGGCCCCTGCCCACGAGGGACAGGGAGGCGGAGGAGTAGGGCCTTCATGGGCGGCGCGGCGAGCGTTCCGAAGGAGGCGCGCGAGCGGGCGGCTTTTCTAAGGGAGGAGATTCGGAGGCACGGAAGGCTCTACTACGTGCTCGACTCACCCGAGATCCCCGACGACGAGTACGATTCCCTCTACGCCGAGCTCGCCAGGCTGGAGGAGCTCCACCCGGCCCTACTCACGCCCGACTCTCCGACTCAGAGGGTGGGAGGGAAGGCAGCGGAGGGATTCACCAAGGTCGAACTGACCGAGCCGATGCTGAGCCTGGACAACGCGCTGGGTATGGACGACCTCTCGGCCTTCCTGATCAGGACGGCACCTTTCGCGGACGGGGGCTACGTCTGCGAGCTCAAGATAGACGGGCTCGCCGTCTCCCTGTTGTATGAGGACGGCCTCTTCGTCCGCGGTACGACCAGGGGCGACGGGCGAGTCGGCGAGGACGTGACCGCCAACATCCGCACCATCAGGAACCTGCCCCTTAGGCTGACTGGAGACGCCCCCCGTTCCATGGAGGTTCGCGGGGAGGTGCTGATACGGCGCGACGACTTCGCCGAGCTGAACTACGTGCGCGAGGAGCAGGGCGAGCCCCTCTTCGCGAACCCCCGCAACGCGGCCGCGGGAAGCATCAGGCAGCTTGACCCGGCCGTGGTCGCCGAGCGCCGCCTCTCGATCTTCGCTTATTCGATACTCAGGCCCGAGGGCCTGGGGCTTCGCACCCAGGAGGAGGTCCTGGAAGGACTGGTCGGATTCGGCCTGCCGGTGCAGCCCGCCTGGCGAGCCTGCCCCCCAGGGGATGTGCCCGGTTTCGTGGAGCAGTGGAGGGAGAGACGGTTCGAGCTGCCCTACGCGACGGACGGAGTGGTCGTCAAGCTGAACCACCTCTCGTCCTGGGCCGAGCTGGGTGCGACGTCGCACGCCCCGCGGTGGGCCGTCGCCTTCAAGTACCCGCCGGAGGAGAGGGTCACGCGGGTAGAGGACATATTGGTCTCGGTCGGCCGTACCGGCGCTCTCACTCCTGTGGCGATTCTGGCCCCCGTCGTGGTCTCCGGCACTACGGTTCGCAGGGCGAGCCTGCACAACGAGGACGAGCTGAGGCGCAAGGATGTGCGAATCGGCGACCTGGTCCGAGTCAGGAAGGCGGGGGAGATAATCCCGGAGATACTGGGCCCCGTCGTGGAGGAGAGGACCGGGGAGGAGCGCGAATTCGTCATGCCGGACAGGTGCCCGGCCTGCGGAAGCCCCGCCGTGCGGCTGGAGGGGGAGGTCGCCCTTCGCTGCCAGAACCGCTCCTCCTGCCCGGCTCAGCTCAAGGAGGGCATACTGCACTTTGCCGCTCGCAACGGCATGGACATCCGCGGGATGGGGGAGAAGATAGTCGACCAACTCGTGGAGAGAGGAATCGTCCGCTCGTTGGCCGACCTGTACGATCTCACGAAGGACGACCTCGTCTCGCTCGACAGGATGGGGGAGAAGTCCGCGCAAAATCTGCTGGACGGGCTTGAGCGGTCCAAGGAGCGCCCTTTCAGGAGCCTGCTGGCTTCGCTTGGGATTCGCTTCACCGGCGTCCGCAGCGCGGAGATCCTGGCCGGGGCCTTCCGCGACATGCCGGCTCTGAGCGAGGCCTCGGGGGAGGAGCTCGCCTCCGTGGACGGCGTTGGTCCGGTGATGGCCGCCGCGATACTCTCATTCTTCGATCAGCCGGAGAACCGGAGCATGATCGAGCGGCTGGCGGCGGCGGGAGTGAAGGGCGCGTCGGCAGCTCCGGAGGAGGCGCGCGAGGAGGCGCCGGGGCCGAGGCCGCTCGAAGGTATGCGAATGGTCTTCACCGGCGAACTGAGCTCGATGACGCGACAGGAGGCCGAGTCCATGGCGAAGAGGCTCGGTGCCTCGGTGACGTCCAGCGTGTCCGGCAGGACCACGCTGGTCATCGCGGGTGAGAACGCCGGGAGCAAGCTTGACAGGGCCCGCTCCCTCGGGGTCAGGGTCGTGGACGAGCGGGAGTTTCTGCAGATGACCGGGGAATAGGGGCATAAGGATGGAAGAGGTCGCTTTAGTCGGGAGGTTGCACTGAATGACGCTCAAAAGGAGAAGCATGGGCGCGCCCGGGCCGGAGACGGCGGCGCGCGCCGCCGAGACGGCGAGGATTGGCATGGACGAGGGGGAGATAGAGGCACTTGCCCGGTACATGGACGAGCTTCTGGACTTCGCGGACAGGCTGGCGGACGCCCCGACGGGGGAGATCGGGGACGCGCCTTCAAGCGGCGAGGCGAGGGAGGACGTGGTAATACCCTCCGACGTCCGGAGCTCAGTGCTGGAAGCCGCGCACTCGAGAAGGGACTCCTTCTTCGTCGTGCCCAGGATACTTGACGAACGGGAGGATTCGTAGACATGAGCCGGGCGTGCATTACCGCGGTCGAGATCGCCTCCGACGTTCGGGATGGCGCCATGTCGGTGTCCGACGCAACCTCGGCCTTCCTAGAGATCTCCCGCGAACATGAACCGAGGCTCAACGCACTGCTTCACTCGATCGAGGGAGGCGATAGCAAGGGCGGCGCACGCACGGGCCCCCTCGCCGGCGTTCCGGTGCTGCTGGACGACGGCATCTGCGCGTCGGGAATGCCGACGACCTGCGCTAGCAGAATGCTCGAGGGTTGGATTCCGCCTTACAACTCGGCAGCGGTCGAGCTGCTGGAGGCGGCAGGTGCTACGATCTGCGGCAAGTGCAACATGGACGAGTTCGGCATAGGCTGCTCCACCGAGACCTCCGTCTTCGGGCCGGTTTCGAACCCGCACGATCCGGGGCGGACCTCCGGGGGGTCGGCGGGAGGATGCGCCGCAGCGGTCGCGGCTGGGTACGCGCCCTTGGCAATAGCGTGCGACACGGGAGGCTCCGTGCTTCAACCCGCGTCCTTCTGCGGGGTGTACGGCCTGAGGCCGACCTACGGCCTGGTCAGCAGGTGGGGCATCACCGCACTGGCTCCGTCCATGGACCAGCTCGGGATATTCTCACTCACGGTCGAGGACATCGCGCTCGCGCTTTCTGTCCTGTCGAGGCACGACTCAAGGGATGGGACGTCTGCCGGCGGGGAGCGCCCAGACTATCTATCGATCTGCAAACAGGCCGCAGCCGAGGGTGCGCTGAAGGGAAAGAGGATAGCGCTCATCAGGGAGGCGCAGGACGCCAACTCATCGTCCGACATATCACGGGCCCTCGAGAGGATCGCGGACCTCTGCCGCGATCAGGGCGCGGAGGTGGTCGATCTGTCGCTGCCGCTCTCCTTCAAGCACTCTCTCCCCTGCTTCCAGCTTCTGCTGGCGGCGGAGGCGAGCTCCAGCCTCGCGAGGTTCGACGGCATAAGGTACGGTCTCTCGTCCGACGCCGACTCGCTGAACGACCTCTATCTGAAGAACAGGGCGGCCGGCCTCGGGACGAAGGTCAAGACGATGGCCGCCGCGGGGACGTACATCCTCGGTGGCGAGCGATACGAGGACTGCTACCTTCGGGCCTCCTCGGCAAGGGCGGCGATCGCCCGCGAGCTGACGGAGGCCCTCTCGAAGTGCGACCTTGCAGCCTTGCCGGCGACGCCGACCGTCGCCTTCAAAAGGGGCGAGTTCGCCGATGACCCGTTTGGCATGCGGTCGTCGCAGGCCTTCACCGTCCAGGCGAGCCTTGCGGGGCTGCCCGCTCTCGTCATGGACGGCTCTGACGGAGGACTGCCGGCGGGGGTCCAGTTCATAGCCTCGAGATGGGGAGAGGCGACCCTGCTGGCCACCGCATCGATCATCGAACGGGAGAGGGGACGCTGATCATGGGGCGCGCATATCAGCCGGTCATCGGCCTCGAGATACACGTCCAACTCGCGACGAAATCAAAGCTCTTCTGCTCCTGCTCCACTGACTACATCGGGGCGGAGCCGAACAGCAACGTCTGCCCGATATGCCTCGGACTGCCGGGGGCGCTGCCGTCGCTGAACGCCAGAGCGGTAGAGCTGGCCGTGAAGGCCGCGCTCGGCCTCTCCTGCACCGTCAAGGACGGCACGATCTTCCACAGGAAGCACTACTTCTACGCCGACCTCCCCAAGGCCTACCAGGTAAGCCAGTTCGACCGCCCGGTCGCGGAGGAAGGAGAGCTGATCATAACGGGCGACGACGGCTCGCCAAAGCGAATAGGCATTACTCGCCTGCACATTGAAGAGGACGCGGGCAAGCTCGTGCACTCGGCCTCCGACGGCAGGCTGGAGGGGGCGGAGGAGTCCTTCGCGGACTACAACCGAGCGGGGGTGCCCCTCGCGGAGATAGTCTCGGACCCGGACATAGGCTCGCCCAGAGAGGCCAGGGAGTACGTCGCTTCGCTCAGGAGGCTGGTTCGCTACCTCGGAGTGTCCGACGGCGACATGGACAAGGGCTCGATGAGGGTGGACGCCAACATCTCCATGGTCCAGCTTGACGAGGAGACGGGAAAGATAGTGCTGAGGGGGGAGAGGGCGGAGATAAAGAACATGAACTCCATGCGCTCCGTGGAGCGAGCCCTCGAGTACGAGATTCGCAGGCAGACCGAGGCCCTGGAGCGAGGCGCGACTCTTGTGCGCGAGACTCGTCACTGGAACGACGCCGACGGGGTCACCACATCGATGAGGAGCAAGGAGGCGGCGCTCGACTACCGATGCATGCCAGACCCGGACCTGGGCCCGGTGAGAGTGACCGAGGAGATGCTCCAGGCGATCGAAAGCTCCCTGCCGGAGCTGCCGTGGGCCAGGGAGGCACGCTTCATAGCCGACTACTCGTTGAGCGAGGTCGACGCGGCCATCTTGGTCGAGACGCCGGCCCTCGCGGACTACTACGAGGAGTGCGTCCGATCGGGTGCGGCCCCGGTGCGGGCCTCGAACTGGGTGCGCACCGAGGTGCTGCGCGTGCTGAACGAGCGGGGCGTGGCGATAGAGTCCTTCCCCGTCCCCCCGCGTGCGCTGGGAGAGCTGGTTCTCATGGTGGACGGAGGAAAACTCTCGACCACGGCGGCCAAGGAAGTCTACGCGGAGATGACGGAGGGAACGTCCCTTGAGCGGGCCCTTGAAAAGTGCGGAGTCGGCGGGGAGATGTCCGGGGAGTCGCTGGCGGCCGTGGTGCGCAAGGTGGTGGACGAAAACCCGGACGTGCTGGCCGAGATCCTGAGCGGCAAGGACTCCAGGGGAAAGAAGAGGAAGTTCCTGTGCGGCCTCGTGATGAGGGAGACACGGGGACAGGCGGAATCGTCGGAAGTGGAGGAGATGATCGAGGCCCTCTTGAGGGAGCGATGACCGCGATTATTTTATTGACTAACGTCAGCGGTATTAGTAAGATATCCTAGTTGC
The DNA here is from genome assembly GCA_012521675.1 of Synergistaceae bacterium. NCBI lineage: Bacteria > Thermotogati > Synergistota > Synergistia > Synergistales > Synergistaceae > Synergistaceae bacterium. The sequence continues at coordinate 36,542 of JAAYLU010000016.1, forward strand.
CCTGCGGACGCAGGGTGGATCGAACGCCGGAGGAGGTAGTAGGCAATGGGAACCCGTCAGCCTGAGAACACTCGAAGTTTCGCCTTGGCTGCCCACGGAGGGGCTGGTAAGACCAGCCTCGTGGAGGCCATGCTTTTCAACTGCGGAGGCACGAACAGACTGGGGAAGGTCGAGGACGGAAACACGGTCAGCGACTTCTCGCTGGAGGAGCAGAAGAGACAGATCTCCATCAACACGTCCCTCGTCACGATGGAGAGGGGAGAGAAGACCCTCTTCGCGCTCGATACCCCCGGATTCGCGGACTTCGTGGGCGAGATGCGCTCCGCGGTCAGCGTCGCGGACTCATTGATGATCGTCGTCAACGGAGTCAGCGGCATCGAGGTCCAGACGGACAAGGCCTGGGACACCGGCAAGGAGTTCGGCCTTCCGGTGGCCTTCTTCATCTCCAAGCTCGACCGGGAGAACTCGGACTTCGACAAGGTCCTGGCGGACATCAGGGCGGACTACAGTGACAAGGCCGTACCGGTGCTCCTTCCCATAGGCAAGGAGGTCTCCTTCAAGGGCGTTGTGGACGTCCTTCGCGGCAAGGCTTACACTTACGAGCCGGACGGCTCGGGCAAGTTCGTCGAGGGCGACATACCCGCCGATATGGCGGACGCGGCGGCATCCGCCCACGAGACCTTGGTCGAGGCCGTGGTCGAGGCCGACGACGACATGATGATGCGCTACCTCGAAGGCGAGACCATCACGGACGAGGAGCTGGCCCCGGTGCTGAGAAAGGCTATGGCCCAGCGCCAGCTGATGCCCGTATTCCCGGGAGCCTCGACGCATAACATAGGCGTGCAGCAGGTGCTCGACTTCATCGTCGAGTACTTCCCCTCGCCCGTCGACGCAAGGCCGCGCCCGGCGAAATCGGGCGACGAGGAAGTCGAGATCGTCGCCGATCCCTCGGCCGAATTCACCGCCACCTGCTTCAAGATCATGGTCGACCCCTTCGTCGGCAAACTCTCCTTCGTCAGGGTGAACTCCGGATCCCTCACGACCGACCATGGCATCTACAACGTCAACAAGCAGGAGGACGAGCGAATCAGCTCCTTCAAGTTCATGACCGGCAAGGAGGGCAAGGACGTCAAGGAGATAGTCGCCGGGGACATACTGTCCATGCCGAAGCTGCAAAGCGTGCAGATCGGCGATACTCTGAGCGTCAAGGGATCCAAGGTCGTCTTCCCGCCGATCGAGTTCCCAAAGCCCGTCTACAGCGTCGCCATAACCGCGAAGAGCCGCGCCGACGAGGACAAGCTCGGCAACGCCATCAACAAGACGCTGGAGGAGGACCTCAGCCTAAGCTACGAGAAGAACCCCGAGACCAACGACAGCGTGCTCTCCGGCATGGGCGACATGCACATAGATATAGTCCTTGCCAAGATGAAGGAGCGCTACGGCGTGGACCTCGACACGAGCACCCCCCAGGTCCCGTACAGGGAGACCATACGCAAAACCGCCGAGGCCCAGGGCAGGCACAAGAAGCAGACAGGAGGACACGGCCAGTACGGTGACGTCCACATAAGGTACACTCCGATCGCGAGGGGTGCCGGCTTCGAGTTCGAGGACAACATAGTCGGAGGCGCAATACCCAAGGGCTTTATACCGGCGGTGGAGAAGGGCCTGCGCGAGAACATGGTCAAGGGTCCGATGGCCGGCTTCCCGGTCGTGGACTTCAAGGCCACCCTCTACTTCGGCTCCTACCACGAGGTGGACAGCTCCGAGATGTCCTTCAAGCTCGCTGCGCGGCTGTCGTTCCGGAAGGGGATAATGGACGCGGGCCCCATACTGCTGGAGCCTATCATGAACGTCGAGGTCATGGTCCCGGAGGAATACCTGGGCGACGTCATGGGCGACTTCAACGGCAGGCGCGGACGCATCCTCGGCATAGACAGCAAGGGACACCAGCAGATAGTCAAGGCCCAGGTTCCCCTGGCGGAGATGTTCCGCTACGCTATCATCCTCAGGTCGATGACCTCCGGCCGAGGCACCTTCACGATGGAGTACGACCACTACGAAGAAGTCCCTGCGGAGATAGCGAAGAAGGTCATAGCCTCCCACAAGGATGAGGAAGAGGAGGAGTAGTACTTCTCCCGGGACGTTTAAAGGTTTTACAGAGAGCCCCGCATATGCGGGGCTCTCTTGCCAGGGTAAAGGGGTGAGAATCATGAGCGGAAGGGTGATAGTGGTCGGCGCCGGGGGCGCCGGTCTGACAGCGGCGATAGCGGCGCGAAAAGGTGGCGCGGAGGTGCTTCTCCTGTGCAAGACCTCCTGCGAGAGCGCAAACTGCACCGCCTACTCGGGTGGACTCTTCTCCCTCGCGTCCGGCGAGGTGAAACCGGATGACCACTACGAGCGAATCACGCGGACGGGGCGTTTCGTCAACGACAAGGAGATGGTCAGGGTCCTGGCCGACGAGTCCGAGAGGTCCCTGCGTACACTGCGTGATTGGGGGGTGACATTGGATATCGGCTCGGGAAGGGCGTCGGCGCGGGACACCGCCCCGTCGGAGATAATGGGCGGCGGCGGGATGGTGCGTGAGCTGGCCTCGATCGCGCGCGATGAAGGGGTGAATGTCCTCGAGTACCATGCCGCTGTTCGCCTCCTCACAGGGGAGAGGGGTGTGGAGGGAGTTGAGGCGGTCGACTGGAGGAGCGGGCGAGTCGTCTCCCTGCGGGGGTCCGCGGTGGTGCTGGCCACGGGCGGTGGAGGCGCGATCTTCGAGCGTACCGACAATCCGGCCCGTATGACGGGCGACGGTTACGCACTGGCACTTGAGGCCGGGCTCGACCTCGTCGACATGGAGTATGTCCAGTTCTACCCGATGGGATGGGATCAACCGGGGTATCCTATGTGGATGGTGGGGCTGAACATGGTCGACTACATACCCCTGACCGACGAGGACGGCAGGGAGTTCTTGAGGGAGGCCTTCCCGTCTTGGGGGGTGTCCTCGGGGAGGGAGGCGAACCTGTTCGCGCGCGACAGGGCCGCGGTTCTGCTTGCGGGGCACGTGCAGAGCGGGCGCAAGGCGCTTCTCCACTTGGAGGAACTGAGCGAGGAGGACCTGAACGACCCCGATGTCAGGGTCGCGGTCATGTTCGACCTTCCGCCGGAGAAGCGTGCCGCTCCAGTCCAGGTAAGCCCGCTGCAGCACTACTTCTGCGGAGGAATACCCGTTGACTGCGACGGAAGGAGCGCCATCCCCGGTCTGTACGCCTGCGGGGAGGTCACGGCGGGCGTGGACGGCGCGAGCCGCATGGGGGGAAACGCCCTGACGAACATCGTCGTGTTCGGGCTTCGCGCTGGCAGGGCCGCCGCAGAAGAGGCCGGGCCCGCCACCGGAACCCTTTGCTCCGACATTTCTTCCCCGGAATCGCTTTGCTCGTTCCGGGACGGCACCCTACCGATCGAATCGAGGCGGGCGCTCCGGCGCATCGTCCAGAGGGGGCTTTCCCCGTGCAGGGACGGAGAGGGGATCAGGAGATGCATCGCGGAGATGGATAAGTGGAGCGAGTCGGCCGGAAGGTTGCGTCTGTCCTCCTCCATGGGCAGGCTGCACGCGCTTGAGATGAGGGGTCTCGAGCTGACCGCAGGGGCTGTGGCGAAGGCCGCCCTGGCCAGGGAGGAGAGCCGGGGGGTTCACTTTCGAGCCGATTTCCCTGAGGAGAGGGAGGAATGGAAGAGGCGAATCAGGGTCTCGCTTTGCGACGGCAAAGTAGTTGCCAAGGCATAAAAATGGAGCCTGCGTTGATCGCAGGCTCCCATCGTATCTTGACTTAAGTGCCCTAGAAGTTGTCCTGAGGCGCCCACATCTCCAGGAAGTTCAGCTTGCCGTCCTTCCATACCATCATGGCCGCCGGCTTGTTCAGAGGGTTGTGCGTCTCCTCGTCCACGGTGAGGGTGAAATGGACCAGGCGCAGATCCTGCGTGTCCTCCAGCGCGTCCCTGACAGCGACCGGGTCGTCCGTGCCGGCCCTCCTGATGGCGTCGGCCACCCAGGTTATCAGGTCGTAGGCGTAGGCGACGTTGCTCGGTTCGGTCACGGGCCTGCCGTACTCCTTCTCGAAGCGTGAAAACAGCAGGGTCATCTGCGGGTTGAGCAGGTCCATGTTGTAGACCCAGTAGCTGCCCTCCATCGCCTCTCCCGCTATCTCCTGCATGCTCGGGCTGAAGCCGTCCCCGCCGATGAAGGCGGGAGTCCAGTCGAGCTCGGCGGCCTGCTTCATGATGAGCCCCATCTCCTTGTACAGAAGAGGTAGTGCGACCCCCTCAGCCCCGGAGGCCTTCATCTCGGTCAGCAGCGCGCGGAAGTCGACATCCCCGCTGCGGAATCCCCAGATGCCCTTAAGATCGCCGCCCAACTCCTCGTAGCGTTCAACGAAGAACTCCTTGAGCCCCTCGGAGTAGTCGCTCCCCACGTCGGTGATGACCGCTGCCGACTTGATGTTCAACTTGTTGAAAAAGTAGTCGGCCATGACCTTGCCCTGGTAGGGGTCGGTGTAGCTGAGGCGGAAGGCAAAGGGGCGCACTTTGTTCGTCTCCGGGTCCACTGTGACCGTCGGGTTGGTCGCGGAGGTCCCGATCTGGGCCACCTTGCCGTTCTCGACCACGGAGGCGGTGGCAAGGTTCAGACCGCTGTAGTTCGTCCCCCCGATGACGCAGACCTTGTCCTCGTAGATGAGCCTGCGTGCGGCATTTATAGCGTCCTCCTGCCGTCCCCTCACGTCGTAGCAGATGAGCTCCAGCGGGCGACCCAGCACCCCGCCCGCCTCGTTGAACTCCTTGACCGCGAGTTGCGCACCCTCCTTCTCATGCTGCCCCCACGTGGAGCCGTCCCCGGTCAGTATGGCCAGGTAGCCGATCTTTATCGGCTCCCCGGTCGGCACAGCGGCGCAGGACGCAACGGAAAAGAAGACCATAAATGCAGCGGCAACCACCAAAACCCTAATGTTCAGCACTCTTCTCATACAGCTCTCTACCTCCCCTTGTGGTGTTGGAAAAAGTTCGGTCAATTTTAAGCGGACGCACTGCCGTTGTCAAACACTCTTTCGGTGAATGAGAAAAAACGCGGAGCCGCTGTTGAGTTAAGCGGCCCCGCGTGGTTCTTGCCCTGTTTTGACCCTACGCCGTCGCCGTCGGGTTGGCGTGGAGCCTGCCCCCGCGCGGGATGGCGGCCGCGGCCAGCAGAGCACAGAGGTTTGTGCCGGTCTTTTCGGCCAGAGGGCCTCTGCGCACCGGCAGGCACCGCCCCTCCAGGTTGACCGTGTCCCCGTCCTTCTCCGTCCAGGGGAGGAGCGGAATGAGTACATCGGCCTTCTCTGCGAGGTTTGTCAGCTTCGAGGCCGCTACGGCGTACCTTCTGCCCGAGAGGTCGGCGGCGTCGAAGCCCGCCTCCTCTGGCGTCGTGCCCAGGAAGACCAGCGGTGCCTCGCCTTTCGAGCGCAGCTCGGCGGCGTCGACGATACTCTCGCCCGCCGCGAGCAGGGAGGCGCTGCCGGTTCCCTTGAACAGGAGGAGGTATTCGCCGTTGAGCGAGGCCGCCGCATCGAACGCCTCCTTCGCCGGGGCAGCCCCCCCGATCAGGGTCAGCGGTTTCTTCGCGCCTGACAGTCGGCTGGCGGCTGATTTTATCTGCTCCGCGGAGACACCGGTGCCCTCAAGCCGAGAGCCCTGTTCGTCCTCCCCCTTGATGGCAGCAGTAAGAGCCTGCAGCACCCGCGTCATCTTCCCCTCCGCCGGCCTGAGTATCAGCGAGCCGCCCCTGTCGAGCAGGCCTGGCGTGTCGCCCACGTATACCAGCGCGTTCTTCTTGTGGCGCACGGCCCTGCGGAGCCAGGATGTCAGCACCGGCTGGTCCTCGTCCGTGTTCGCGCCGACGAGCAAGAAAGCGTCGCTCTCGCCGTAGCGGAAGACTCCATCCGGCGAGACTCCGCTGAGACTGGAGTAAGAGGCTCTCTTGAGCCCCTCGCGGCCTGTCGCCTCCCTCAGGTGCGGCGAAAGTTCGGAGTCGGCTGTCATGGCGATCCGAGCTTCGGAAGCGCGCAGCTTAATGTATTCTAAGATCGACCGAACCTCCTGCTCGGTGAGGGAGGGGCCGAGCACGAAGGACGCACTCTCCTCCTCCGATGTCAGTTCGTCGAAGGCTGCGATCGCCTCGCCAGGTTCCACGGGCGCGCCCTTGACGGCGTGATCGAAGTTTCCGTCCAGAGCGACCTCCTTGAAGCCGTATCGTCCCTTGACGCAGCAGCTGCCACCTGTGGGCGCCTCGGGGTCATCCAAGTCGGTGGTTACTCGCGCGACCTGGGACCTCCCCCGGTCAAGATTGAGCTCCAGCTCGCACCCTGCGGGGCAAAGGAGGCAGGTGGTCTTCACTATCTCCGGCTCCTCCAGGTGCGGCCAGCGGTCGACTCGGTTCTCGATCAAAGCTCCGACCGGGCAGACCTGTGTGCACAGGCCGCAGAAGGTGCAGTCGGAGTCCTCCATGTCGCGGTAGAACTGCGGGGTCAGCACCGACTCGAATCCCCGCTTGGCGAAGTCTATCGCGTGGAACCCCGCCACCTCGTCGCACGCCCTCACGCACTTGGCGCACAGGATGCACTTGTCCAGGTTGCGCGCGTAGTAGGGGTTCGCGTCCTCGATCTTCTCGATATGCTCCCCCGCGAGCTTCTCCGGATGGACCTCGTGGGTTATGGCGTACTCCCTCAGCTTGCACTCGAAGACGTCCGGGCATCCGCACTCCATGCAGCGGTTGGCGTCGCGCAAAGTCTGCTCCTCGGAGAGTCCGACGCTGTACTCGTCGAACTTCATCTTTAGCCGGGTCTCGCCCGGGACATGCGGAACCTCCTCCTGCACGGAACGGACAATGTGGGCGAAGTCCTCGGGACCCAAGTCCTCGCGCACTATGTCGTAGAAGAAGGGTTTCTTCGGCTTTCCGTGCGCCAGATAGTGGTCTAGCGAGTCGGCCGCCCAGTGGCCGTTGCCGATGGCCTCTATCGCTATCTTGGGCCCGGTCTGCTGGTCGCCGCAGACGAACACTCCCGGAAGCGCTGTGTCGTAGTCCTTGCCCACCTTCATCCTTCTGCCGTCGTGAATGTCGGAGGGCAGTCCGGTGAAGTCTATGCCCTGGCCTATGGCGGCGATGACCATATCGGCCTCAAGCACGAAGGTCTCGCCCGTGGGCACGGGGCTTCTCCTGCCGGAGGCGTCCGGCTCGCCGAGCTCCATCTTCTCGCAGAGAATTCGCTCGACCCTTCCGGAACCCTCGATGGTCTTAGGGGCCGCGAGGAAGATGAACTCGACTCCCTCCTCGTCCGCTTCGACTATCTCTATCTCCTCGGCGGGCATCTCCTCGCGCGAGCGACGGTAGAGCACGGAGACCTTCTCCGCACCCAGGCGTTTCGCCGAACGGGCGGCATCCATAGCTGTGTTGCCGCCTCCAACGACCACGACCCTCGCGCCGACCTTCACTTCGGGGTCGGTTTTGACCTTGTAGAGGAAGTCGATGCCGCCGACGACCCCGTCGAGCTCCTCTCCCGATACTCTCATCGGCGAGGACCTCCAGCACCCCATCGCAAGGATGACACCGTCGAAGTCCCTTCGCAGCTCGTCCAGCGTCACGTCCCTCCCCAGGGCCGTCCCGGCACGAACTTCAATGCCGTGGGAGAGCAGCCAGTCTATCTCCGTCTGCAGGATCTTCTGCGGCAGCCGGTAGTCGGGGATGCCGTAGCGCATCATACCGCCGAGCAGCTTCTCCTTCTCGAAGATCACCGGCCTGTACCCCTTGAGCCTCAGATAGTAGGCCGCGGATACACCTGCGGGGCCGCCGCCCACAATCGCGACTCGTTTGCCGTTCTCCTTGATCTCCGGCACAAAGCCCATCCTGCCGTTGTCAATCCCCCAGTCGCCGACGAAGCGCTTTATCTCCCTGATGGAGACGGGCGCGTCGTCCACGAAACGCCTGCGGCAGACCTCCTCGCACGGCGCGGGGCAGACCCGCCCTATGCAGGAGGGGAGTGTGACGTGATGGTGCAGCGCGTCCAGCGACTCGCCGTACTTTCCCTGGGCCGCCAGGTTGACGTAGCCCTGCACGTTGCCCTGGCCCGGGCAGGCCAGGGTGCAGGGGGGACGGCAGTCTCCCACGTGGTCCGAGAGCAGCAGTTCAAGTGCCGTGCGCCTGGCGCTGATGGCGCGCTGTGTATCGGTTTTTATCACCATGCCCGGGGTTATAGTATTGGCGCAGGCCCTCAGCAGGGTCCTCGCTCCTTCGACCTCCACCAGGCATACGGAGCACCCTCCGTGAAGACTCAGGTGTGGGTCGTAGCAGAGGGTCGGGACCTCGATGCCGCACTCGGCGCACAGGTCGAGGATGCGCTGCCCCTTGTATCCGTATACGGTCTTTCCGTTTAGAGTAACTTTTATATTCTTCTTCATGTCAGCCGAATCCTCCTGCCGCTTATTCCACAGAAATAGCGCCCACGGGGCAGACCTTCTTGCACTGGCCGCACCTGATGCACTTCTCGTCGTCGATCACGTGGGGCTTCTTCGGCGCCCCGTCGATGCAGGAGACCGGGCAGTTCCTGGCGCAGAGGGTGCAGCCGATGCACACCGCCGGGTCTATGACGTAGTGGATGAGGTTCGTGCACACCTTGGCAGGGCATTTCTTGTCCCTGATGTGCGCCTCGTACTCGTCGCGGAAGTACTTCAAGGTTGTAAGCACCGGGTTGGGCGCTGTCTGTCCCAGTCCGCACAGCGACCCCTCCTTTACCTGGAGGGCCAGGTCGTAGAGTGCGTCCAAGTCCTCCATGACGCCCTTTCCCTCGGTGATGCGCTCCAGGATCTCCAGCATCCTCTTCGTGCCTATTCGGCAGAAGGGGCACTTTCCGCACGACTCCTCCTGGACGAAGGAGAGGAAGAACTTGGCCACGTCCACCATGCAGTTGGTATCGTCCATGACGACGAGGCCCCCCGAGCCCATGATCGCACCGAGAGCGGTAAGGGACTCGTAGCTCACCGGGGTGTCCAGGTGGTCGGCTGTCAGACAGCCGCCGCTTGGTCCTCCTATCTGAACCGCCTTGAATTCCCTGTCGTCGGGTATGCCTCCGCCTATTTCGTATATGATCTCGCGCAGCGTGATGCCCATCGGCACTTCGACAAGTCCGGTCTGCCTCACCTTGCCCGTGAGGGCGAATACCTTGGTGCCCTTCGACCTGTCCGTGCCCATCGACGAGTACCACTCGCCGCCGTTGACGACTATCCGGGGGATGTTGGCCCAGGTCTCGACGTTGTTTATGTTGGTCGGACGGCCCCATAGTCCGGAA
>JAAYLU010000017.1 GCA_012521675.1 Synergistaceae bacterium
CGGCTTCATGGGCATCGATAAATCAATCAAGGGGGAAAAACCATGAAGATACTTGTTGCGGAGGATGACGTAACTTCTCTTTTCATGCTCGAATCTCTTCTGACAAAATGGGGGTTTCAAGTCGTCTCCGTCCAGGATGGCGACGAGGCGCTGAAGATTCTCCAGGGCGAGGACCCCCCGCTTCTGGCGATCCTCGACTGGATCCTGCCGGGCAGGAGCGGCCCAGAGATCTGCGGGATGCTCTCCTCAAGGGAGAGGCCCGACGAGGAATCCTCTTGCCTCGGGGATATGGCAAAACCGTACCAGTATATTATCATCCTGACCGTTAAGGGCGACAGGGAGAGCGTGATCGCCGGGCTTGAGTCGGGGGCGGACGACTATGTGACGAAGCCCTTCGACTCCCACGAGCTTAGGCTGCGCGTTATGGGGGGGAAGAGAATCCTCGATCTGCAGGAGGAGCTCAGGAACGCGGCGATATTCGACGCGCTCACCGGGATCTTCAACAGGAGGGCGGTCATAGACAGGCTCGGCAAGGAGATAATCCGCGCCAAAAGGGAGGACGGGACTCTGAGCGTCGCCATGTTGGATATAGACCACTTCAAGACGGTGAACGACACCTACGGGCATGTGACGGGGGACAGGGTGCTGATCGACAGCGCGGAGAGAATCACGAAGTCCGTCCGCCCCTACGATATAGTAGGCAGGGTGGGAGGAGAGGAGTTCCTGATGATCTTCCCGGGGCTGGAGAATGGCGATATAGACGCTATCTGCGAGAGGGTGCGCCTCTCTTTCGAGTCGAAGCCCTTCAAGGCCTGCGAGGAGGAGGATGAAGGCCTATCTGTATCCGTCAGCATCGGGATCTGCGACCTGTCCGAGGAGTATCCAGACGTCGACTCCCTGCTTGCCGAGGCCGACAAGGCGCTTTACCGGGCGAAGAACTCGGGGAGAAACAGGGTGAGCAGGTAGCGGGTCCCTATGGGGCTTGGAGAGGAGTGTTGCAATTGAGAAAGAGCTGTGCATACCTTGTGGCGGCGCTTCTGTTATTCGTTCTGTTCCTGTCGTCCCCGGCGGCGGGGGCATGGTCCATGGGGGACCTGTTCTTCGCCAGGGATTGGAGGGGCGTGGACTCGCTCTTGCGGTCCGGGGTTGATCTGACGCCGATGGAAAAGTCCCTGGCGGCCAACGCCCTTTGGTTCTCGAACCGCTTCGAGGAGGCCCTTGCCCTCTTCGAGGAGTGCGCGCTCCACTGGCCGGACGAGGTGCGCCCCTACGGGGAGTTCATGATGGTGCTGGCGCTGGAGCGGCTGGGAAGGCCGGGGGAGGCCGTGGCGAAGGCGCTCGACCTGCTGCCCGTGGCCCCGTCCGACCTGGGCTACTACGCCGCCTACGCCCTCTTTCGCCTGGCGAATGCGAGCGACGGAGGCGAAAGGCGAGAGGCGGCTCAGAAGATGTACAGCCTGGCTCAGAACGACTCGCAGAGGACGACCGCACTGGCAGAGCTGCTGAAGCTCCCAGGCGACAAGACCGAGTACGCGCTGAGGATGACGGACATGTCGCCGAGGAACTCCGCCGCGCTGAAGGTTCTGGAGTCCCTTCCGAAGCCCTGGAGTTCGGACGTGAACATGGCGGTCGGCTACGCAGCCTATCTATCCGGCAAGTACGACAAGGCGATACCCCTCTTCCTCGCCATCCCGATGGACTCGAGGCACGGGCGCAAGTCGAGATACTACCGAGCCTTCTGCCTGTACAACAAGAAGCAGTACGCGCCCGCGCTGGAGGCGTGGGGCTACCTGGCGAAGACGGGCGAGTCCTACGCCGAGTCCTCCGTCAGGCGGATCTCCATCCTGGCCGGCAGGGGGGAGAGGGAGAACGCGCTTCGCGTACTGAGGGAGGTGGCCTCAAACCGCGAGGGGGAGATACAGGTCAGGGCTTATTACTCCCTGTCGACCCATCTATCGGGCAAGGAGAAAGCCGCCGCCGAGGACAAGGTCATTGAACTGGCGCCCGGCTCCCTGTTCACGACCCAGATCCTGTGGGGGAGGGGCTGGGACAGGTGGAGGGCCGGAGATGTTGCCGGTGCGACGGCCCAGTGGGAGAAGAGCCTCGCCCCGGGGATGAACAGAAACTGGCGGCCCCGGGTCATTCACTGGGTAGCCAAGGGGCACGAGAGGCTGGGGAACAGGGAGAAGAGCAGGCTCCTGCTCGACGGCCTGAAGAAGGACCACCCCCTTTCCATCTACGCCTTCATGGCGGGGGGCGAGATTGAGCTGACTCCGGGTACCCCGCCGGACCTCGACTCGGAGCCGTCGCTGCTGGAACAGTGGGGCTTCGTCTCGCACGCGCGCAGGGTGCTGCTCGCCAAGGGCGACGAGCGATCCGTGTTCAGGGCCGCCCGGCTGGCCGACTGGACGGGAGATCAGCAGGCGACTTACACCGCGGCGCTGAAGATAGGAGAGAGGCTCAGAACCGGGCCTTTCTACGAGGACGCCCTCTCGATGCTGTACCCCCGCCCCTTCTACTCGGATGTGACCCGTGCGGCGGAGCGTTTCGAGGTGGAGGACAACCTCGTATGGGCAATCATGAAGCAGGAGAGCGCGTTCAACCCCGCCGCGACGAGCTGGGCGGGGGCGGGCGGCCTGATGCAGCTGATGCCCGGCACTGCTGCCGGAGAGGCGAAATCACTCGGCATGAAGGAGTACAGCGTCTACGACGCGGAGCAGAACATAATAATGGGCACGGCCCATATCGCGAGGCTGATGCGCTCCTTCGGCGATGTGGGGCTTTCGCTGGCCGCTTACAACGCCGGCCCCGGCAACGCCAGGAAGTGGCTGGGCGACAGGAAGGACGTGCCGCTGGACGAATGGATAGAGCTGGTGCGATTCGAGGAGACGAACGACTACGTCCAAAAGGTGACGGCGAACCTTGAGGTCTACAGGGCACTTTATCCGCCCGAGGAGGAAGAGGTGGACGTCGGAGGGGAGACATCGGACTACGAGGACGACGGGGATTGAAAAAACGGGCGGCCGCGGATGACGGGCCGCCCGTTTCGTCATGTCCGTCGCGAGTCCGTCCCGTCAGGACGACGGGTTCTTAAGCTCCTTCAGAGCCGCCTCGAAGTGCCTCCATTCGATCAACGGGTCCTGCCCGCCCTCGCTCTTGATGTGCTCGCGTATGGCCATCATGGACGCCTTTCTGCAGACGAAGGCTATGTCCCCTCCCGTGCGCCCGTCCGTGAGACTGGACAGGGTCGGTATGCGGATCTCCGACGAGAGTGGCTTCTTGCGCAGGTGGATCTCGAAGATCCTCTCTCTCGCTGCCGCGTCCGGGCGGGGAAGCTCCAGTATCATGTCGAACCTGCCGCTCGACAGCAGGGAGGGATCGACCAGGTCGAGCCTGTTGGTGGTCGCGAGGATCACCACGCCCTTCAGGTCCTCTATGCCGCTCATCTCCGCCAGGAACTGGCTTATGACACGCTCGGTGAAACTGGCCCCCGCGCCGCTGTCCTTTCCCCGCACCGGGACGAGCGACTCTATCTCGTCGAAGTAGAGGATAGACGGGGCTGCCTGCTTGGCCGTGCGGAAGACCTCCCGTATCGCACGTTCGCTCTCGCCTACGTACTTGGACATGAGGGACGGCCCCTTGACCGATATGAAGTTGACGCCGCTCTCGTGGGCCAGGGCCTTGGCGAGCAGAGTCTTGCCGGTGCCAGAGGGCCCGTGGAGCATTATGCCCTTGGGCGGGGTGATGGCGAACTTCTCGAAGATGTCCGCGTGCTGCAGTGGCCACTGAACCGCGTCGTGGAGCTCGTCCTTTATGTCGTCGAGCCCGCCTATGTCGCGCCAGGAGACATCGGGGATCTCCACGAAGACCTCCCTGATGGCGGAGGGGTCCACCTCCCTGAAGGCGTCCAGAAAGTGCTCCATCCTGACGTCCATCGCCAGAAGCCGATCGTAGGGGATCTCCTCCATCTCCATGTCTATCTCGGGAAGGAGCTCCCTGAGGCTGGCCATGGCCGCCTCCTTGGCGAGAGCCTCTATGTCCGCGCCCACGTAGCCGTGGGTCATGTCGGCGAGGCGTCGAAGATCGACGTCCGAGGCCAGGGGCATCCCCCTGGTGTGGATGGCGAGTATCTCGTGTCGTCCGTTCCTGTCGGGTATGGGTATGGCTATCTCCCTGTCGAAGCGGCCGGGGCGGCGCAGAGCCGGGTCCAAAGTATTGGGGATGTTCGTCGCGCCTATGACGACTATCTGGCCCCGGGACTCAAGCCCGTCCATCAAGGCCAGCAGCTGGGCGACGACTCGCCTCTCGACCTGTTTCTCACCGCCCATCTCCTCGCGCTTCGGGGCTATGGCGTCTATCTCGTCGATGAAGATGATCGAAGGGGCGTGCGCCTGGGCGTCCTCGAAGACGTTGCGAAGGCGCTCCTCGCTCTCGCCGTAGAACTTGCCTATAACCTCCGGGCCGGAGATGTGGGTGAAGTAGACGTCCGTCTCGGCCGCGACTGCACGGGCTATTACTGTCTTGCCGGTGCCGGGAGGGCCGTAGAGCAGCACCCCCTTGGGCGGCTGAACTCCTAGCCTGTCGAACACCTGGGGAAAGCGAAGCGGCAACTCTATCATCTCCCTGATCCTCTGGATCTGCGGGCCGAGGCCGCCTATGTCCTCGTAGGTTATCTTGGCCTTTCTCTCCCCCTCGGCCTGCTTCTCAACGTTCACGTAGGTCGACTTGCTGATTATCACCGTCCCCGAGGGCGTGGTGTCAACTATGCGGAAGTCGCACATCCGGCTGCCGAACAGGTTGGTGCGCACCCGGTCGTCTTTGATGACGGGAAGCCCTTCGAGCAGGGAGCGGATGTAGACAGCGTCGCGCTCCTTCTCGAGCAGTGCCGTTGATGTCAGGGGGCGAAGGGTCACGCTTCCCGCGAAGTGATGAGTCGTCCTGTGGACTTCGACCTTGTCGTCGATGCTGATCTGGGCGTTGTCCCTCGATATGCCGTCTATCTGCACAACGCCCTTGGCGGCCCCGGACTCCACCAGCTCCGAGTCGCAGGAGAGGATCCGAACCGGGGTGCGCCTCTTTCCCTTTATCTCGACTATTTGACCTTCAGAAAGCCCCAGTTTGACCATATCCTCCGGGGAGATCCGGGCTATGCCGTGTCCAACGTCCTTCGACATGGCTTCCTTGACTTTTAACATGTGCGACAACCTCTCTTCATCGTGTCTCCAGCGGAAAAAACTCCCATGCTCTGCGGCTTGCCGTCAAGCGCCGCGGGGCATGGGAGACGTTGACAAAATTGCGTCCTAGCCAGCGGCCACTGGCTCGACCCTGCCAGGGTAGGCCTCGAGGGCGAGCTTCAGCACGTCCATGGCCTTGACCAGTTCCTCGTTCTTGAGGACGTAGGCAAGGCGGAACTCCTGCTTGCCGAGGCCCGGGGTGGCGTAGAAGCCCTCTCCGGCGGCGGCCATCAGGGTCTCCCCGTCGACGTCGAAGTTCTCCAGCATCCAGATGATGAACTTCTCCGCGTCGTCGACCGGGAGCTTTACCATGACGTAGAAGGCGCCCTTGGGCTCCGAGCAGATTACGCCGGGCATCTTCTGAAGGGCCGCGTAGAGTGTGTTGCGGCGCGCCTGGTACTCCTTGTTGACCTCTTCGAGGTAGGACTTCGGTGTGTTGTAGAGGGCGGTGGCGCCGACCTGCTCGAGCGTAGGCACGCAGAGGCGTCCCTGGGCTATCTTCAGGACCTGGGCCATGAAGTCCTTGTTCTTGGTGGCTATGCAGCCTATGCGGGCGCCGCAGGCGCTGTAGCGCTTTGAGACCGAGTCTACTATGATGACCCTGTCCTTGATCTCCGGCATGTGTCCGAAGCTTGTGTACTTGAGGCCGTCGTAGACGAACTCGCGGTAGACTTCGTCGGCGACGATGTAGAGGTTGTGCTTCAGGGCGAGCTCGGCTAGCATGTTCATCTCGTCGAGGGTGTAGATGGTGCCGGTCGGGTTGCCGGGGTTGGCGACGAGGATGGCGCGGGTGCGCGGATTGATCAGGGACTCGATCTGCTCCTTGGGAGGAAGATGGAAGCCCTCTTCAGCTTTCGTAGTGATCGGCGCGACCTTGACGTTCACACTCTGGGCAAAAGCGTTATAATTGGCGTAGAAGGGCTCGGGAATCAGCACCTCGTCGTTAGGGTCGCACATGGTCATGAACGCGAAAAGAAGCGCCTCGCTGCCGCCCGCGGTTACGATTATGTCCTCCCTCTCTAAGGGAATCTCGAACTCTTTGTAGTAGCGGCTCATCGCGTCGCGCAGGTCGTTGTTGCCCTGGGAGGTGGCGTAGGCTATGACTTCCTGCGAGAACTCCCTGATGGACTTGAGGAATGACTCGGGTGTTTTGATGTCGGGCTGTCCGATGTTGAGTGGGTAGATCTTCTTCCCCTTGGCCCTTGCCGCTTCGGCGTAGGGCAGCAGTCTGCGTACAGGAGACGACTGCATGGCCTTGACTCTTTCGGAAAACTTCACCTTGATAACCCCCTTGATTTGGTTTAAATGGTGAATCTCTCTTGGGGAAAATGATAACATAAATACGAGGGTTTTTACAGAATAGGGCGGTCGCGGGTGACAAATTACGAGAAAAATGAATGAAAACATATCGCAGCGGGGGTGACAAGGAATGAAAAGGATGGAACTGCTGAAAACGCTCGCGGCAGAGGGGGGAGGAAAGATGATCCTCCTCGTGATGGACGGATTGGGAGGCCTGCCCGGCGCGGAGGGTAAGACCGAGCTTGAGGCGGCCTTCAAGCCGAACATGGACGCACTGGCTGGGGAGAGCGAACTCGGCCTCCTCGAGATAGTGGACGTCGGGGTGACCCCCGGCAGCGGCCCGGGACACCTGTCGCTCTTCGGGTACGATCCTCTCGAGTTCTCCATAGGGCGTGGCATTCTCGAGGCGATGGGAGTGGGCGCCGCGGTGGGAGCTGGAGATATCTGCGCCCGCGGAAACTTCTGCACGCGAGACGGTGATATCATAGTCGACAGGCGGGCGGGGAGGATCGCCACGGAGAAGAGCGCGCTCGTCGTTAAAAAGCTGGCGGATTCGATAAAAGAGGTCGACGGTGTTAAGGTCTCGCTTTACCCCGGCAAGGAGCACAGGTTCGTCGCGGTCTTCTCGGGGGAGGGGCTCTCCGAGGAGGTGTCGGACGCCGACCCCCAGGCCGAGGGAGTGCCGATGCGCCCTGCACGTGCGACTTCGAAGAACGGCGAGAGGATGGCCCGGGCCGCGAACGAATTCATCGACCGGGTCGCCTCGGTGCTGAAGGGTGAATCCCCGGTCAATGGGTGCCTGCTGAGAGGCTTCTCGTCGGCGCCCGATATCCCCCTCATGCCGGACCTCTACCGGATAAAGCCTGTCGCGGTGGCAACCTACCCGATGTACAGGGGACTGGCCAAGCTGGTCGGTATGAGCGTGGTGGACGCGGGCGAGACGCTGGACGACCTCTTCGGCGCGGTCGAGCGAGCATATGACGATTATGACTATTTCTACGTCCACGTCAAGTACACTGACAGCCGCGGGGAGGACGGGGACTTCGACGGAAAGAGGGAGGTCGTGGAGACGGTTGACAGGCTGATTCCGCGCCTGACCGCCCTGGACCCGGACGTTATTGTGATAACGGGGGACCACAGCACCCCGAGCCTGTTGAGCGGCCATTCGTGGCACCCGGTGCCCTTTTTGCTGAGGAGCAAGTACGCCCGCAGGGGGGATTCTACGTCGTTCGACGAGAGGGAGTGCCGGGTCGGGGCCGGTGGACGGATCGAGGGCAGCAAACTTCTCGGGCTGATGCTGGCGCACGCTCGCAGGCTTGAAAAGTTCGGAGCATGACACTTTTGACGAGGTGATTCAGTGGAGGAACAGCAGCTTAACACTACGAGAGAAATAAAGGGCATGGCGAAGGACGACAAGTTCAAAGTGCTGGCTGTCGTGATGAGGTCGTCCATGAAGAGGGACAAGAACGGCAGGTACTACTGGGACCTCGGGGTGATGGACTCCGACGGGATCATCGACGGGAAGGCGTGGTCGAACGCCCAGTGGTGGGACAGGAGGGCAGAGCCGGAGCAGATCAAGGAGCCGGCCGAGTACGACGCGTTCAAGGACCTCGTCGGCAAGACAGTGGGCCTCGTGGGCCAGGTCAGCGAGTTCAGGGGGCAGCAGCAGTACAACTTCAATGCAGTCTCCCTGATGAACCAGGCGACCTTTCCGCCTCATAGACACGTCCAGCGCTCCCCCGTCCCGGAGGAGACATTGGAGAGGGAGTTCCTTGGCCTGGTGGACGAGTGCGACGGGCCCGTGAGGGAATTCCTGAGGTTCGCCTTCTTCAAGAAGAACCTCTGGGAGGAGTTCAGCGTCTGTCCGGCGGCGGTGTCTCATCATCACGCCTACGTCGGGGGGCTCCTGGAGCACACGGTAGCGGTGGCGAGGACGGCGAAGGGTATAGCGGAGGCGGGGATCCTCGGAGGCTACAAGGCGGACTTGTCCGTGACGATAGCGGGTGCCCTGCTTCACGACCTCGGCAAGCTCGATGCCTACAGGCTGACGCCCGTGCCTGTGATGACTGTTGCGGGGACCTTCCACGACCACATCGCGATAGGCTACGGCAAGTTCGAGTCGCTGGCGAGGGAGTTCGGGCTGGAGGAGCGGCTCTTCATGGCCCTCGGGCATATAATAGTCAGCCATCACGGCTGCAGGGAGTACGGTTCGCCCGTTCTTCCCGCGACGCCGGAGGCGATGGCGGTGAGCGCTGCAGACGAGATCGACTTCCGGCTCTTCTGCTGGAAGAACGCCGTCGAGCAGATGGAGGAGGGGCGGGAGATCTCCGACTACAATCACTCGGCGCAGAGACGCTTCTGGAGACAAGAGAGCCCAAATGGCGCATAAGTTCACCGTCTCCGAGTCGGACCACGGACGCCGCCTGGACAAGACCATCCGCTCCATATGGCCCTCCCTGCCCCTGAGCGTCGTGATGAAGGGCATAAGGACGGGCTCGGTCAGGCTGAACGGAAAAAAGAGCGCCTGCGACGTCAGGATAGAGGCGGGGCAGGAGGTCTACGTGCCCTGGGAGCCGCCCGCAGAGCGGGAAGGGCCTCCACTCATCCGCCGCACCCTGCCTGTGCTCTTTCGGAGCGACGGGCTGCTGGCGGTGGACAAACCCGCGAACCTGCTGGTCCAGCCGGACCGGAAGGGGCAGGACAACGTGCTGGACAGGGTGAAGTACATGATGCGTCTCGAGGGAGCGGAGGAGCGTGCCTACGCCGTTCACAGGCTCGACAGGAACACGACGGGGGTTCTGCTGGTGGCCCTGTCGGGGGTCGTGCTGAGGCTGCTGCAGGATGCCTTTCGCAACCGCGGGATCGAGAAGACATACCTGGCGGTGGTCCTGGGTGTCGTTCAGGGAAGCGGGGAGATAGACGCGCCTCTTCTGAAGGACAGGGCCTCCAACACCGTAAGGGTCGACAAGGGGGGAAAGGAGGCCCTTAC